>JACPZD010000009.1 GCA_016195665.1 Gammaproteobacteria bacterium
ACAACTAAGGGATCTCTGATTTATTCATACTGAACCGCCAAGACGCCAAGAACGCCAAGATTTTTCCTTACAATTCAAGCTCTTTTCTTGGCGGCCTTGGCACCTTGGCGGTTGGCGATATATTTTTCAGAGCTTCCCTAAATAAAAGGTTTACCACCCATGCCACCAGTATTTTTATCTTTTCCCTTGTATCTTTTCCCTTGTGTCTTGTATCTGTATTTATGAAAATAAGCGAACAATGGCTGCGTGAGCGGGTAAACCCTCCCCTCTCTACCACGGCACTGGCCGACATGCTGACCATGGCCGGGCTGGAGGTCGAGTCCGCCCAGCCTGTGGCGCAGTCCTTTGCGGGTGTAGTGGTCGGCGAAATCACAGGCATTAAACCGCATCCCGACGCAGACTCTCTGCACCTCTGCCAGGTTCAAATCGGCGATGTCACAGCGCTGAACATCGTATGCGGTGCGTCCAATGCGCGTGCCGGTATGCGCGTCCCTGCTGCGATGATCGGCGCAGAGCTGCCGGGCGGCAAGATTATAAAAGACACGACGATCCGAGGGGTAAAGTCCGAAGGCATGCTTTGTTCAGCGAGCGAGCTGGGTCTGGCGGAGAGTTCGGAGGGATTATTAGAACTTCCCGCGGATACCCGGCTGGGCGAGGACGTCTATCTTTACCTGAAACTCGATGACAGCGCGCTGGAGTTGGGCATCACCCCGAATCGGGGCGATTGTCTCAGCATCGCGGGGGTCGCACGCGAAGCAGCGGCCTTAAGCCGCTGCACGCTGCAAGAGCCCGTCATCAAACCCGTGATAGCCACACTCGACGAGCAGCGGGAGATCAAACTCGATGCGCCCGAAGATTGCCCCCGTTACGCCGGCCGTGTCATCCGCCGGATCAAGCCGAACACGCCGAGTCCGCTGTGGCTGCAAGAGCGCCTGCGCCGCAGCGGGGTGCGCAGCATCAGCCCGGTCGTGGATGTGACCAACTATGTCATGCTGGAACTCGGCCAGCCCATGCACGCCTTCGACCTCGCCAAGCTGGACGGCGGCATCTGTGTCCGGCGCGCGCGTACCGGTGAGACCCTTACCCTGCTCGACGGCCAGCAAGTCACTCTGGACGGACAAACCCTGGTCATCGCCGATCAGCGTCGGGTGCTGGCGATGGCGGGCATTATGGGCGGGCTGGACAGCGCCATCGGTGATCAAACCCAGGATCTGTTCCTGGAAAGCGCCTGGTTCGCACCTCACACCATCTCCAGCCGTGCCCGCGCTATGGGTCTCCACACCGAATCCTCGCACCGGTTCGAGCGGGGAGTGGACCCGCAGCTTCAGACTCGAGCCGTGGAGCGCGCCACCCAACTGCTGCTGGAGATCGTGGGCGGCGAGCCAGGTCCCGTTATTGAAGTGTGTCGGGAGAGCTATCTCCCCAAGCGTGGTCATATTCACCTGCGCGCTGAGCGTATCCGGCGCGTGCTCGGCCTCACGCCCGGCCCTGATGAAGTAGCCGACATACTCAACCGGCTGGCGATGACTGTCACTGCGCTTCCCGACGGCTGGCAGGTAACACCGCCCAGCTACCGTTTCGATATCGTCATTGAGGCCGATCTGATTGAGGAGGTTGCAAGGTTGTATGGCTACAGCCGGTTACCTTTCAGCATGCCGCAAGCGAGACTGGCGCTGGTCCCGCAGCCTGAAGCGGAGGTCGCCCCCAACCGGATGCGCCAACTTCTGGTGGACCGGGGTTACCAGGAAGTTGTAACGTACAGCTTTGTAGACCCCACCCTGCAACAGCTCATAAATCCAGGCCAATCGCCCATTACCCTGGCCAACCCTCTTTCGAGTGAGATGTCCGTGATGCGCACGACCCTCTGGACGGGACTGGTGCAGACCCTGCTTTACAATCAAAACCGCCAGCAACGGCGGCTGCGTATCTTCGAGTTAGGTCTTAACTTTTTAATAAAAGATGTTAATATTAAACAAGATATTTCCATTGGCGGGCTGGTCGCCGGAGAGCCCTACCCGGAACAATGGGGTCTCCCTACGCGGCCTTCAGACTTCTACGACATCAAGGCCGATGTGGAGGCGCTGTTGCACTTGGGTGGCGCAGAAGACGATTTTCGCTTCATCCCGGCGAAACACCCTGCCCTGCATCCCGGGCAGGCCGCCTGCATAAAGTGGGGTGATAAGATTATAGGCTGGGTTGGGGCGCTCCACCCAAGCTTAATGCGTAAGCTGGGCATAGACGGCAAAGTCTATGTATTCGAGCTTGCCTTGGAACAGATAAAGCATGGAAATATTGCTAAATTCAGTGAATTGTCGAGATTTCCTGCGATTAGACGTGATCTTGCAGTTGTTGTTGACGAGACCGTGTCCGCCGAACAAGTATGCACCTGTGTGAAAAATGCCGCCCCGGACTATACCCGGCAGGTGCAGTTGTTTGACGTGTATCGTGGGAAAGGCATTGATTCAGGAAGAAAAAGTCTTGCTTTGGGCTTGACCTTACAAGCGCCTTCGCGCACTCTTACGGATCAGGAAGTGGATGAAATCATGCAAGATATTGTAAAAAGACTTAATCATGAACTTAGCGGCACCTTGAGAAGCTAAAAATGGCCCTGACTAAAGCCGACATGGTGGAAAAACTGTTTGAAGAACTTGGTCTTAATAAAAGAGAGGCCAAGGACATCGTCGAGATGTTCTTTGAAGAGATACGAATTGCTTTAGAAAAAGGAGAGCACGTCAAGCTCTCCGGTTTTGGCAATTTCGCTCTGCGCAACAAGAGCACACGGCCAGGCCGCAACCCCAAGACGGGCGAGGAGATTCCCATTACTGTCCGCCGCGTTGTGACCTTTCGTTCCGGACAAAAACTAAAAGCGAGGATAGAAGCCTATGCTGGAAGCCAGCCAGAACAATGAATTACCCCCCATTCCCGCCAAGCGTTACTTCACCATCGGTGAGGTAAGCGATCTCTGCGTCGTAAAACCCCACGTTTTGCGTTACTGGGAACAGGAATTCCCGCAACTCAAGCCCGTCAAACGGCGCGGCAACCGGCGTTACTACCAGCGCCACGATGTCATCATGATCCGGCAGATCCGCACCCTGCTCTATAACGAAGGCTTTACCATCGGCGGCGCCCGCCAGCGGCTGACCGGCAACGAGCTCAGGGAAAAAGAGGAGCCTGACACGGGTGCTCACGAGCTGGTCCGTCAGCTACGCCGCGAACTCGAAGACCTGCTCACCCAGTTAAAGCGTTGAAAAAACGGTAAATAGATTTATCTGCACGTCAGCAGTTGCCCAGCTTATCAGTAACGATCTTGCGAGGGCAGTGACATAACCCCTTCAGCAGTTTGCGGAAAAACACGGGCGGCCCAAGCACCGTGTTTCCGTCCTGACTCGCTAGCACCGTGATGACAAAATCATGCGCTGCCCTCTCTCCGCCCCACCGAACACCGGTTTCTGAGACAACCGCATGTTAATGATATTTGATAATTTCGTGATAACCCGGTGAACTATCCACTCCATAATGGCATTCAAGGGGTAGGAAGACTGCGGAGGAATCATCAATGAACAAACGGAAATTTCTTACAGCGATCATTGCTCTCGCGAGCGTACCATTGGTCAGCAAGAAACTCTTAGGAGCCAGCATGGAGACACCAACCACGATTGAAAAGATTCACAAAACCGAGGCGGAGTGGAAGCAGTTACTGACACCGGCTCAGTTCAACATATTGCGCGAAGAAGGCACCGAGCGCCCCACTACGAGCCCCTTAAACGGCGAAAAAAGGCAAGGCGCCTATGTATGCGCCGGTTGCGACCTCCCCTTGTTCACCTCCGACATGAAATACGACAGCGGCACAGGTTGGCCGAGTTTTACCACAACCATCCAGGGGCATGTCGAGACCAGGACAGACTTCAAACTGATCTATCCTCGGACAGAATATCACTGTGCCCGCTGCGGTGGACACCAGGGACACGTATTCAACGACGGCCCGCCGCCTACCGGAAAACGCTACTGTAACAATGGCCTGGCATTGAAGTTTATCCCGGTATAGCCGGTTATCACACAAGGTGACGTTATGAAACTATATCCATTGTTGTTTTCCGTATTGACCGGCTTGCTATTCATAAGCCCGGTCCATGCCGAGCAGCCTATCTCAAACCAGACCGAGAGCCCTGATCAATATGGGAGGGCTACGTTTGCCGGAGGTTGTTTTTGGTGCATGGAACCCCCGTTCGACAAACTTGATGGTGTTATCTCTACCACTTCTGGTTATACCGGTGGGCACCAGAAAAATCCCACATACCAGGAAGTCTCCGCCGGAGGAACCGGTCATACGGAGTCGGTCCAAGTTGTTTATGACCCTAAACGTGTCAGCTATGAAGAATTGCTCAAGGTATTCTGGCGCAATATTGATCCAACAGTCCGCGACGCCCAGTTCTGTGACCACGGTCAGCAATACCGTACCGCCATTTTTTATCATGATGACAAGCAGCGAGAACTCGCAGAACGGTCCAAAGAAGCTCTGGATAAAACCAAGCCCTTCAAAGAACCTATTGTGACTGAAATCACGCCGGCGAATATTTTCTATCCGGCGGAGGACTACCACCAGGATTTTTACAAAAAGAACCCAGTACGCTACAAATTTTACCGATACAACTGCGGACGCGATCAACGCCTGGAGCAACTATGGGGAGACGCGCACCAACAAAAATAAGGGAAGGCCAGCAACCTGCTATTTTTTGCGATGGATGTCGCGCTTTCGGATATAATGGTCGGCGCAATAACCGTACCTGCGAGTGATCTCTGCCAGCGGTGCAGACGATCACGCTAGACAAAGCCGGTAATGTAGCCCAGCAGTCAGACATAAGTCATTGATTTTTGAGTATCGGGGCGTAGCGCAGCCTGGTAGCGCACCTGAATGGGGTTCAGGTGGTCGGAGGTTCAAATCCTCTCGCCCCGACCAACATCCCTGTTGGGGCAAGAGGATTCCCAGCCTAGCGCTCCAAGCGCTAGGCGTTCTCTGCTTCGCAGCTCACCCTCTCGCCCCGACCAACATCCTGTTAAGGAGAGGGGATTTCCAATCTAGCGCTCCAAGCTCCAGGCATTCGCTGCTTCGCATCTCACTCTCTCGCCTCGACCAGTACGGTTATAGTAACTTCATCTTTGCCGTCCCCAGCACAACTTCGGTTCCTTAAACTGGTTCCAGCAAGCACGTCTTGTGCTGTCGTTCGGCCCACCTTGTTATCCCCCTTCGTTTAATCTAAGCTGAAAGTGGTCGGTAGACCTTGCCAATCTCAAAGCACGACAGCTATCACAATTGAACTACTCCAAAAACATTCTGCTGTCGAGGGAACACCTCACCCGTGTGTGCTTCCGGGCCGTATTCGCCGACGGATCGAGTTACCAGAACTGCGCCGGCGCGCCGGAGACCACGATCATCTTCAAGAACAGGCGGGCGGAATGGATCGCCCTGCTCTTTGGTCATGTAGGCCTGCTGGAATCCTATTCCGCCCAAGGCATAGACGTCGAAGGCAGCCTGCAACTGGCGCTGCGCGCCGGAATGGATATGACGTTGGATCAGAAACCTAACCCGCTGGTCGCCATCCGCAATCGCTGGCATGAGTTTCGTTTCAGCAATAAGTCGCACGCACAGGCCAAGGCCAATGCCCGCTTTCACTATGGCCTGGGCACTGATTTTTACCGCGCCTGGCTCGATCTGCCGGCCATGATGTATACCTGCGCCTACTGGAAAGAAGGCACGCGCGATCTGGAAGAAGCGCAACGCAACAAGATGGATCACGTGTGCAGGAAGATCCGGCTCAAGCAGGGCGAAACCGTGGTGGACATCGGCTGCGGCTGGGGCGGCTTCATGTTTCATGCGTGGGAAAACCACGGCGCGCCCGTCACCGGCATCAACACCAGCACGGAGCAGGTCACCGCGCTGCGGGAGGAAATCGACCGGCGCGGCCTGCACGGGCCACTTGCCGTGCGCGAACAGGACTTCCGCGAGATACAAGGCCAGTTCGACAAGTGTGTTTCCATCGGGGTGCTGGAGCACGCGGGACGGGACCAGTTGCGCGAGGTGATCCGCGCCCATGCCGACTGCCTCAAACCCGGCGGGCTGGGCATGCTGCATTTCATCGGCCACGTAGGCCGCAGCGAGACCGAGTTCTACATCCGCAAGCACATCTTCCCCGGCGGCTGGATACCCAGCCTGGCCGACGCGATCTGCGCCATGGAAGACTGCGGCCTGGAAGTCCTGGACGTGGAAAATCTGCGCCGCCACTACGCGCTCACGCTCGATTGCTGGGCGGAGCGCTTCGACCGGAATTGGGAACACATCCATCAACTGAACCCGCAAAAATTCAACGAATATTTCCGCCGCAAGTGGCGCACCTACCTCTATGCCTGCGCGGAGATGTTCCGCTCCCCCAACACCCGCACGCATTTGTTCCAGATCACCTTCAGCAAGGGCAACGTCACGGACAATTACCCGATGAGCCGGGCCTTCTTATACGACGCCGGCGAGGACACTCATGCCGACCCATGAAGAAAAGAAGCAACGGCTCCTTGCCGAGCTGCGGGCCAGCGCAGGCATGGCTGTCGGCCTCGCCAAGAATACCTCCAACCTGTTCCGCGACCGCAATCACGCGCCCGGACGCA
Organism: Gammaproteobacteria bacterium; assembly: GCA_016195665.1. Taxonomy (NCBI): domain Bacteria; kingdom Pseudomonadati; phylum Pseudomonadota; class Gammaproteobacteria; species Gammaproteobacteria bacterium. Next base: position 6,658 of record JACPZD010000009.1, read on the forward strand.
AACTCGATGTCAGGAATTTCAACAACGTGCTGCGGGTAGATACCGCCAACGGCTGGGTAGAGGCCGAGGGGATGACCCCCTACGAAAAGCTGGTGGACGCCATGCTGGCGCACGGCGTCATGCCTGCGGTGGTGCCCCAACTCAAATCCATTACCCTCGGCGGCGCGGCGGCGGGCGTCGGCATCGAGGCCTCCTCCTTCAAATACGGCCTGGTGCACGAAACGCTGCTGGAAATGGAAATCCTGCTGCCGGACGGCCGGATCGTACTGTGCACACCGGACAACGAACACAACGACCTGTTTTACGGTTTCCCGAATTCCTATGGCACACTGGGCTATGTGCTGAAGCTGAAGGCCAAGGCCATACCTGTGAAGAAGTTTGTCCAGCTTCAGCACATCCGCCACACCGATCCCGCAGAGTATTTCCGTGATCTGGAACAACACTGCAATCAAGACGCGGATTTTGTCGATGGCGTGGTCTTCGGGCGCAACGAGATGTATATCACGCTCGGACGATTTACCGATGACGCGCCCTTTGTGAGCGACTACACCTACAAAAATATCTACTACCGCTCGCTCCGGGAAAGAACGACGGACTTCCTCACCACGCACGATTACATCTGGCGCTGGGACACCGACTGGTTCTGGTGCTCCAGAAATTTTCTCGTCCAGAATCCCGTTGTCCGCCGCATCGTCGGCAAATCCTTCCTGAACTCCGTCACCTACAGCAAGATCATGCGCTGGAACAGCAAGTGGAAACTCACCAAGCGGCTGGATCAATTGATGGGAATGCACAGCGAATCCGTCATTCAGGACGTCGACATCCCCATCGCCAACGCGCCGCAATTCCTCGACTTCTTTCACCGCGAGATCGGTATCCTGCCGATCTGGATCTGCCCCATACATCCCTATCAGCCCAACGTACAGTTCGACCTGTTCCGCATGCCCAACACACTCTACGTGAATTTCGGCTTCTGGGATGTCGTCAAGGGCCGGGAGCAGCATCCCAAGGGCTACTACAACCGCAAGATCGAGCGCAAAGTCGCCGAACTGGACGGCATCAAATCGCTCTACTCAGACTCCTACTACGAGCCCGAGGAATTCTGGGAAATTTACAACAAGCCGGCATACACTCAGCTAAAACGCAAATATGACCCCCAAGGTGCCTTCAAGGATTTGTATGAAAAATGCGTATTGCGGCAGTGAGACAATGACCGCCAGCATTTGCTGTAATTTTGTGAAATGATTATGCTAGTAACAGCTAATTTTTGTTAGGCGTCTTCAACAAAACCTGTGGAGTAAATCGCTGATGACCGAGATTGCACATACCGGCACGCCGCTTCTCTATCTGGGCTTCAGCCTGCTCGTCATAGTTCTGCTGTTGGTCGATTTCTTTGCGTTGAAGATACAAGGAAACCACAAGGTCTCGGTCAGGGAAGCAGCCCGATGGTCGGTTGTCTTGTTCCTTGCGGCTATGGCCTTCGGGGGATGGCTATGGTGGCATCTGAACGGTCTCTACGGTACTGAAGCACGTAGGGCGCAATAACCAAAGGGCATTGCGCCGCATGTGTCTCGGCCAACCATCCGGTGCAATGCGCTACGCTTCGCACCCTACGGGCTGCCAGAGCTCCGTGTAGGTTTGGCCGGTGGCGGGTATCGCTCAACGCGCACCCCGTTCGGTGCTATAATATTTCAAGTTTTGGAGGTGTATATGAAATCTGAATATACTGCGGTAATCAAGGAAATGGACGATTGGTGGATTGGCTGGATTGAAGAGGTTCCCGGTGTAAATTGCCAGGAGCAAACTTACGAAGAATTGGTTGGTAGCCTGAAGGAAACATTACAAGAAGCGCTAGAATTCAACCGGCAAGAAGCGCTTGCTGCCGCAGGAGCGGATTTTAGAGAAGAAAAAATTGCCATTTAGCTCCGCATGAAAAGAAATGAGCTACTGAAGCATCTTAGAACACACGGATGTGAATTATTGCGAGAGGGCTCCACACACTCATGGCGGTTTAACCCAGCTTTGAATAAAAGATCAGCCATTCCAAGACACACAGAAATTAAAGACCTACTCGCCATAAAAATCTGCAAGGACCTTGGTGTTCTTCCTGTCAAATAGCACATTGTGTGTCAGCACATAGGGCGCAATACCCAAAGGACATTGCGCCGCATGTGTCTCGGTCAGCCATTCGGTGCAATGCGCTACGCTTCGCACCCTGCGGCTTACGGTGATGAATTCTTGCGACGCGCTTCAAAGAATCGGGACAACATTCCGCCGCACTCCTCCGCCAATATCCCGCCCGCATACTCAACGCGATGATTGAGTCGGGCGGAATCCAGAATGTTGAAGACACTTTTAATGGCCCCGGCCTTGGGGTCGTTTGCGCCGAACACCAGGCGCTTGATGCGTGCGTGCACCATCGCGCCCGAGCACATGACGCATGGCTCCAGCGTGACGTAGAGCGTGGTGTCGTTCAGGCGGTAATTACCTAGCTTGGCTGCACCGGCGCGCAGCGCCATGATCTCGGCGTGGGCGGTGGGGTCGTGCGCGGCGATGGGACGGTTCCAGCCTGCGCCGATGATTTCGTCGTTCAACACCAGCACCGCGCCCACCGGCACTTCGCCCTCCTCTTGTGCGCGTTCGGCGAGTGTTATGGCGTGGCGCATCCAGTGTTCGTCATTTAACATTTTGATTGGCTGTGTCTTAATTGTGGGACAGTGACAAAACTCGAGTTTAATTTTACGGTTATAATATTGCCTTCGGCTTGTGATCTCGCCGAAGCTACGTCTTGAATTCTAAACTCATCCGCCAAACCGCGCTGCAAGGCCGGTGAGGGTAATATTCTCCGCAATTTCGTCATGCGGAATCAGCACGTAGCGCCACGGCTTGCCGCCATTGATCGCCGCATGATCCGAGGCATTTACGCACCACTTCACAGCGGCATCTTTCTTCGCCAGCACGATTGGGTCGTTTAGCTGGTTGCTCGCTTTGGGTTCGAGCATGTATTTCGTATCTTCGGTTTCCGCGACGAAGTCCGGTTGGTACTCTAGGTGGTCCGCGCCGTAGAAAATCGGGAACTGGCCTTTGGCGGGCTTAAACCACTTGATGGCGTCGCGCTCCAATATTACCGCCAGCTTCCGTTCCGCGTCAGAGTCAAATTTCTGCACCTCGTAGAGGCAACGCTGGAACCCACCGAACAGGTATTTTGCCATGTTGCTCTTGTCCGCTGGTGCTACGCGGTAGTCCGCCGGCGGCTCTTTGACGAAGGAGGTATAGGCGGGTTCTTTCAGGTCGGTGAATCCCTTGCTTACTATCACTTCAGAATCCTTGTCCTCCTTCCAGTAGTGTTCCTGCATCTGCGCGTGGATGAACTTGGCAATCGGTCTCTGGTAGCAGCGCAAAACATCCATGACTTCCTCTTCCGCAAGATAGCTCTTGAAGTGCGCTACTGCCTGCCGGGCAAGCTCGTAAAGCAAGTCGGCGTGGTCATCATAGGAAATGTCATCGAAGTCAGTAAGTCCGCTGACGATGTAATCTTCAGGCCGCTTTTCCTGAGCGTTGCCCCGCCCCATGACGACAGTCTCAGTTTCCCGTGTCCGCAGATACTGCACCCATAGTTCGTCAGTGCCCGGCTGGTAATGCAACGTATCCAACTTCAGCGTGAACGGCTTGAAGCCCGACTTCACATCGCCCTTGGGCATCACGAGAATACGAGGGATGCCGATGGTCAGTTGCGCAACCAGGTCCGATGTCTTCGCCACCACGGCCGCGATATCCGGCTTCTCGCCAACGCCTTCGATATCCAGTTGTGACGGACGATACTGTTCCTCGACCGCCTTGACGATGGCGGCCTGGATTTCAGGTTTCTTCAGGTGCTCGATGGTGGGTAGCGTCTGCGGCTGGTTCTCCAATTTGCGGATCACGTCACGTGTGATCTGCGCCACTTTCTCCTCTTCGAGGTTCTGAAAGGCACGTGGTTCATCGCTTCCCGCAACCCACGTGCTTGCCGTTTTATGCTGGGGCTGAAGCCCCAGCATGCTGTTCAGTCGCGATTGCGACACCACCGTGACCGTCTTCTGCCCGAGCTGATCCATATCCAGCTCAAGCGCCTGCAAGCGGATGGCGGAGTCCGGCTTGTTGGCCTCGTCGATGATCTCCTGGAACTTGTCGTGGGCGACGATGTTCAGCCGGTCCACGGCGGTCACACCCGTGCGTTTGCCATAGGGCAGTCGCAGACCGCGACCGATAGACTGCTCGATCAGGATGCGTGCATTGGCCGCGCGCAACGGAACGATGGTGTAGAGATTGGTCACGTCCCAGCCTTCCTTGAGCATATTGACGTGGATGACGATCTCCGTCGGCTCTTCGGTGTGTTCCACCTTGAGCAGGCGCGTGATCACTTCCTCTTCTTCGGCGCCGGTCTTGCTGGAATCCACCTGAATCACTTTGTCCTTGTAGCGCCCCTCAAAGAAACCGTTGGACTGGATCAGGGTCAATAGCTGGCTTGCATGGGTTGTATCACGGGCAATCACCAACAGGAACGGTTTCACGATCGGGTTGTCACTCTCGCGGGCGTAGGTCTCCAGTTCCACCTTCACGCTCTCATGCAGGCGCACGCCATCTTCCAGCTTCATCCGCTCGACCTCTTCCGCCGACATGCTGGCTGGGTTGAAGTTCTTGCGCGTAACCACCGCTGGCTCCTTGACGAAGCCGTCGGCCATCGCTTTTCCAAGCGGGTAGTCGTAGATCACGTTCTTGAACGCCACTACACCGCGCGGGGACTCTACGAACGGTGTAGCGGTTAGCTCCAGCCCCAAGATCGGCTTCAGCTCGTTAATAGCCCGCACCCCGGCGCTCGCGCGGTAACGGTGTGATTCGTCCATCAGCAGCACCAAGTCCGGCAACCCGGCCAGATAGTCGAAGTAGCTCTCGCCGATGTATTCAGACAGGCGTTTGATGCGGGGCGATTTGCCGCCGCGTACTTCGGAGTTGATCTTCGAGATATTGAAAATGTTGACCCGAACACCGCCAAAGAGCGAGCCACTTGCCGGGTCGCGTTGGTCGTAGTTGTCACCTGTAATAATGGCAGACGCATCTGTCGCGAACTCCGCGATCCCCTTGAATACATACTTCGGCGTGTTAGGCGTGAAGTCGGCGATCAGCTTGTTGTAAATGGTCAGGTTCGGCGCCAGCACGAAAAAATTGTTGATGCCGTGCGCCAGATGCAGATAGCTGATGAACGCGCCCATCAGCCGCGTCTTGCCCACGCCAGTGGCGAGCGCGAAGCACAACGACGGGAACTCGCGCTCGAAGTCCGTGACCGTCGGAAACTCGCTGCGGATGGTCTCCAGTACGGCGGCAATGTCAGCATCCTTGCGGGGTGGGACGATTTCGGTAATGCGGTCGAGAATCTCCAGCGAGCGACGCTGGGGAGGGCGCAAGCTCAGGCGGCCGGCAATGGCGTTCACATGGCGGTTCATGGCCTCACCTCCACATCAAAAAGGCCCTGTTGTCCGGGCTCGGGTGGCGCCTTCGGCAGATTCTCCACCCGCAGCGAGTAATCATCATGCCCCCACTCGCAGCGCGACAGCACCTGCTTGGGAATCTTCTTCACCGTCAGGTTGGGATAGGCATCGGCCTTGGCGCGGAACGCGGTGCAGAGAACCAACAGCGTACGATCCGGCCCCACTTCGTCGCTCAACTGCTGCAACTGCTCATGGGTCAGGCTGGCGGTGGTCACATACACGAAATCCCGCTCGGTGGAGTAGCCGTGCTGCCAGTACACCGAATCCGAAGGCGCGTAGGTGAAACCCTCCAGCTTGCACAGCGCCTCGGCCAGCATGGCGGCGTTGTAGTCAGCGTTAATGACCCAATTGCCCCACTTGTCCTTTCCCAGCAGCGAGGGCGCGAGTCGGTAGTAGCGGAAGCCGCCGCCGCCGCGCCACGAGACGGCCTGAGTGATCCCGCCGGGATCTTCGCCGTCGACGACCTTCTTCAGGCGGGGAATTATGTGGGTGTGGCAGTGCTCGCCCAGCTCTACCATGATCCAGCGCCGGCCCATTTTGTGGGCGACAGCGCCGGTGGTGCCGGAGCCAGCGAAGGAGTCGAGAACAATATCTCCGGGGGCGGTTGTGAGATCAAAGCACCGTTTTATCAGAGCCTCCGGCTTCTTTCCTTTGGGGAACTCGACGCCCCCTTCGTTGTGCAAGTTATTGGACAGAATGTCATCCCACATGCTCGTTAGCGGCTCACCTGCAACGTGCTGCCCATCTATAAATTTTAGTTTGTCGGAGTAGAAGAGAATTCGCTGACCGCCCACAAAGTACATGTCTGAATAACCTTCCCGCCCAAGCTTCATCACAACACTTGCGTTGGCCTTGGAGGCGTCAATCATCTCCCGAGCAGCACTGCTAACCGCAGAGTAATCCGGTCGAGCAAGCTGAATCACACGCCTAGCATTCTTCAGAACGAAGTCAGATATTCTTTTCTCATATTCTTCGCCGAGTTCTTTTTTGAGGCCTCTTTCGGGCAGACTCAGGCTCCGCGCGAATGCACTTGTAAGAGTTGTAAATTTCCAGTGCAAAAATGGCTCGTCGAAATTTTCGATATATTGGCCATATCTCTTATCTCGCTCGGCACGTGCGGTGAAAACGCGGTTCGGGCTCCATGCCGATTTGTTCTTCGCGTAGATGAGTACAAAGTTTGTTGTGCTAACCACACCGGGGTTGATCGACTTATGCCCAGTCGCAGATCCCTGCTTGAAAGTGACGACGGAAACCCTGTTCGGCCTCCCAAATACTTCATCGAGCATAACAATCAGATACCCGAGTTCGTTGTCGTCGATATGCACGAACAACGTACCATCTTCTGAAAGTAGTCTCCGAAGAACCTCAAGCCGATCGCGAATCAAGCCAAGCCAGATTGAGTGTTCATATCCATCGTCGTAGTGCTCAAACGCTTGCTGGGTGTTGAATGGCGGATCAATATAGATGCACTTCACCTTGCCCGCGAACTCCGCCTCCAGCGCCTTCAGCGCCAGCAGGTTGTCCCCGAAGATCAGCCGGTTGTCGAAGATGTCGTTCTCCGTCACACGATGCTTGGCGTGATAAGACTGCACCGGGTCTTCCAGCAAAATGCGAGGCTCCAGCTTCGGCCGGTTCTCCTTCCCGATCCAGGTGAGTTCGAGTTTTTTCTTACCACTCATGAGCGGGAGCCTTTTGGCCCCACCTTCTTCTTTGCCGCCGAATCGAAGACCTCCTGATTGATTGGCGAGCGAAGTCGGTCGTTGTTGAGGAGCTTCAGCAGTAGCTCGATGGTCTCGGGCTCGACAACGATCTTGCCGTTTTCGACTTTCAACTCCCAGCCTTCCTCGACGCTCACTTCGGTGAGTCGTTTCAGATAGTCTGGTTGTTGGTAATAACCAGCTTTCCGTATCGAGGCCAGTTTTCTCAGATGATGAAGATTGTCCCCGACATACTCGCGAATTGGAGCAACGTCGCTCAAGAAGGCGAGTGACTCGAACTGCGCAAGCAACTCGCTCCGGTGGTTTTTCATGCCCTCACGGAAGTTCATTGAGCTTTCAAACTCCCGCTTGTGTGCGATAAAGGTTATGCCTTCATAGGCAAAGAAATCGAAATGCGGGTCAATAAGGAAAACTTCGTCCTCGGCAATATCGGTTAGTCTGTGGTTCTGGAAGAAGAGCGCTTTCCTTGACTCCACCTTCCTGGGCTGGGTCATGGCATTGATCTTTCGCCATGCGTAGACATGCTCGCCGCCGTGTTCGAGGTGGATAACGTATGCCCAGGAATTTAGGAGGTCGCTGTACTCCTTCGCGCGTTGGTTGTCGAAACCCTGCTCGATGGCCTGCTCCACCTTCGGAAAATCAGTAGTGTCGGAGTCCAGCGTCAGTAGCACGTCGTCGGCATCCGCATTACTGAAGTCGTATTCGTCCAGATGAAAGTCGCGGCTTTGCAATTGTTGCTTGACATAGTTCCTGAAGCGTTTCTGGAGTTTCGTATCGATGTCAACGCGAAGCACCGAGTAGCTTGCCTCGCGCTGTGCCGCCTTTCGCTTAATCAGCCAGAACGTGATGGTCCACGAGCCAAAATCCATCGACTTCAGTTTCTTGAATGCTCTTGCAGGCTTGGTTGTCATTTGCTCTCCGAACTCAAGAACAGCTTCTAGGGTGTGCAACGATGTACAGGTAGTGCGACATCCGTTCAATCACATAAGACTCGCCGATCTTGAGTGGTGCCTTTGTGATAACAAGTGCTTGGGTCTCTGTTGCACCGCGCTTAAAGGTGCAATCGATCAACATGTACCCGGCCAGAGCCAGCACCGGATTGACGAACACCGTTTGCGTTCGATATGCGACCACGAAGAGCATCGCGAGGAAAATGAAGAGGCTGAGTAACGTCTGCCAGTCTCCGAGATCGATGCGTAAGAACGAGACCATGTACGGAATCGTGTATCCAAACATCTCCCCCGACTTGTTCGATGCCTTGGTAACCTCAACCGAAAGACCACTCTGTACGTCGCGGACCGCATGCAGAATGCCGATGCAACTGCCAATTGCAATCAACAAGAGTGCAGCAGAGAACAATGGATGCTGTGGCAGCCAGTGTAACTGCTGGGAATCGTAGTCCTTGATCACAAGGATCAATAACAACGGGGAATAAGCACTCAGAAATAGCAGCAACGACGCCCAAGGGTGGAGCCGTAATGCTGGATCAGGTGAGGTCATACCAGGGTCTCCTTGCTGATCCTGGTGAGTTCGAGTTTTTGTTTCTTAGTCATCAATTTCTCGCTGCTTAGATACGGACGCGCGCGCGTTCGCGCGCCTGCAACTGCGCACGGATCTCTGTATAGAGCCGCGCCTCTTCGTTTTCGCGATCGCTCATGCGGATCACCAAGGCATAGGGTTCTTCTTCCAGCGTAAACGGCGGGATGCCCCATGCATGATCGTTGCGTGTCACGGCAACAAACAATTTTTCCGTGCGGGACTGCTTGATTGCCCATGTAGATGCCTGCACTGTCCCGTAGGCGCGCTTCTGGGCGCCGTAGGTTGTCTTGTTGCAGTTGATTTCCTTGATGCTTTCAACCTCATCGACTGTTGCCTTGTCGAAAGCGGACACGGCATCTTCAAGAGTCCCCGCTTCCACCAGCCGGAACTGGAAACGGCTGGCCTTGTAGTCGAAGCGCGTTGTCCGGACCGGGGGGCAGTGGGCGAACGCGACGGTGATTTCACGCCTGCGACTTTTCTTGCCGCTGTTGTAGAAACTCTCCGGGATCGGTACTTCATAGAAGTGATGATGCTTGTCGATGAGGGCCGATTCAGAAATTAAAATTACCTGCTCCTCGGTGGAGCGGTACAGATTGGAAACATCGACCATTCCGTAACCGACTACTTGCGCGAGTTGGTCTTCCTCACCACGGAAAAGATCATGGCTGGCGGCAGGGATCCTTCCGTTCGCAATCAGCAACGCGCGGAGCAGATTCATACTGGCATTGGGTACTTCCGTCAACAATCGAGCGGCGGCATGGGCGACATGAGGGGCCGCGAAGCTTGTGCCCGCTCTTTCAGAAAGTAAACGACCCTCAGCAAAATCTTTGTCGGTGGACAATTCTCCCAGCCACCGATCCGATATGTGTCCTCCACGGGGATCAATGGCCTGGTTTCCGCCATACGCCACCAACTCCGGTTTGATTGCCCCTTTTATGGAACAACCGCAGCGGGTAAACGATGACGGCTGGTCTCTTTGCGCAATCGGGTTTTCCGGCAAATCGTGTGGCCAGCGCCATGCCTTGGCGCTCCGATCCCAGCGGGCAAGACTCCCAATGGTAAGCACGTTTAATGCCGGAGCTGGATCTACCAGCTTGGCTTCATCTCTGAAAAGGTAATGCGGATATTCGTTTTTCAACCACTCGATTGGTATATCCAGGAAGTTTCCGGTTGGCACGACGAATAGTACATCTAATTCGCGCGCAAGTCGGTCGAGCGTGTACGCAAGACCACCAACTCGGCCCCCAAGGTAGGGCTTATTCAAGTTGCCGTAGGAAAGGTTGAAGACACGGCAGCCATAGTTCTCGTGGAAATATCTAACCGCTTCTTCCACGATGTTCTCGATGAAGCGCGCGTCGGATTCGGCTTTGTGATCGAGCACGCGCCCACTCAACAAGCGCAGTTGTGGAATGAACTCCTTGGCCTGGGCACAGGCTTCGACCTCCCCATAGAGTGCGATACCTGCCACGATGGTTCCGTGACCGTTATCGTCATGGGAGGCTTTGTCGGGGAGCAGGAACCCCTGAGCGTCACCCAGCGCCGGAGCAAGGAGTGGGTGTCCTTCGGCAATACCGCTATCGAGTACCGCCACCAACGGGGCATTATCTGGAGGCGTGGATTGCCTGACTTCCTGAATATCGAGCTGCATGACGCCCAACTCCAGCCCCAAGCGTGGCGGCAGGTCGGCCGTTCGGACGTCGCGATGTCTCAACAGCAATTCAGCTTGCTTCCGGAGGAGTCTCAGCCGATAGGCAACAAAGTCTTCCGCGTTGATGCGATCCCGTATTACGGCTCCCTCTTTCGCCAGCCAGGCATTGAAAGCCGACGTCATTGCCTCACGCTCATCGCGTCGCCCAAGCGGCCATAACTCCACATCAAGGATGAAAGGTTCCTGAGCCGGTAGCCCATCACGCCTCAAGGCCCAGCCCTTACGATCTTCCGGCGTCCAGTGATCGAACGCTTCCAGTGCATAGAGGATGTTGGCGTACTTGGGTGTTTTACCATCGGCGAGTTGGCTAAGCCTGGCCTCGAATTCATCCAGTGCGGTCTTATCGGCGAAGGCAAGCGCGTAGCCGCCATCTTCTTGGCTGACCACCTCAACGCCGGGGAATGCTCGCTCAATTTGTTCCGGCGGCAGCGCGCCGACCTTCAGCTTGAAAAGCGGGTGGTCGTCAAAACCACCGATGTCTTTACCGGCCTCCTCAATTGAGACCGTAAGGCTCTTTTGGAGTTTGCGCGCATGTCCAGGCAAGTCTGCTGGCCTCGAAAAGCGGGGAGGTTGTCCGGGCCGCTTCTGTTTGATGGGTTGCTCGCGCTCAAACCTTAGATGGGGGTAGGCTTCCATTGCGCATTACACCCCCGACAGTTGTCGCTTTCTGTTCAACTCACGCTGCTGAGCTTTTTCAATATGGCGAAGCTGAAGGAACTCCTGTCCCTTGAGGATCATGTCCTTGATGGCATGCCGTAACACGCGCTCCACGTCGGCATGGGACATCTCCGAGAAATATGAAAGAACCCGCTCGTCATCCAATTCAAAATCGCGACGTACGCCGCGTAACTTGATCTTCAGAAGCTGCGCAAGCTGTTCCCGCGTGGGTAGGCCGAATACCAGCACTTCCTCAAAGCGTCGCCAGATGGCGGAATCGAGCATGCCCTCGTGGTTAGTCGCCGCAATGATGAGGCTCTTGCCCTGATAGGCGTCGAGCATTTGCAGCACAGCGTTGACCACGCGCTTGAGTTCGCCGTGTTCGCTGGCATCCGCCCTCTCTTTACCTAAAGCATCGAATTCGTCGAAAAGAGCCACCATAGGGGTGGAATCGATGAAGTCAAAGACCTTGCGCAGATTGGCGGCGGTTTCGCCGAGATAGGAGGATACCACGCTGTCGAGGCGAATGAGTGCAAGCGGAAGGCCCAGTTCCGTGGCAATAACCTCTGCCGTCAGAGTCTTTCCGCAACCCGGCGGGCCGCAAAAAAGTATTTTGTCAGCTGGACGTAGACCATGGCTTCTGAGTACATCGGCTCGATGGTGCTGTTCAAGGATGTCCTCGATGACCTGCTGGTTTTCATCGGCGAGAACGACTTCTTCTAAACCGCGTGCTGGCTCGCGGAAACCAAGGAGCGGCAGGCCGCGCTCCTGATCTACAGGGATGCGCTCCGAGAGTCCTCGGGTTGCCATGGATATGGGGCGATGGCCTCCACCATAAAGGATTTGCTCTAGGTCGTTGGCGAGCAGATGATGCTGTTTCTGCCGCTCTTCCCGGATGATGGCCTCGGATGCCTGCCGGAAGGCGTTCGCATCTCCGGCCGATCCAGCCTTAATGATCTGTCTCAGTATCTTCCCGCTCGCCATGATGTTCTCCCCAATTTTCGTGATTTTACCCTATTGACTAGCTCATTAGATGAGCCTTATGGCTTGGTTCCTCAAGTCTATAAGGTTTTGCTATCTTCAAGCGTCCTCAATTCAAATCCCTCAATCTCCTGCAACGACTTGCCCGCAATCCCCTGCAAGTCCCCATACATTCGGAACAAATTCTGGGGCAAGTCTTGCATTGCAACATTACTGGACTCAGCCTGCACTCCACCCAGGCGATCCCACGACATCGCCGGTCGATCATTGCGTTTGTTTCTGTTTCTTGTTGTGTAACCACCGCCCCCCTATCCCCGCTGGCTTTCAAATTTACCGAGAGCCGACTTCGCTCGGCCTACTCCGTGGCCGTGCCCGGCGCCGCACTACTTCCGCCATCCCGCGCAGCGGCGATGATATATCGTAACTGCGGATGGGTCATAAAGACAGGCCGACCTGAGTATTTATATGTTTAGCGTTTTGAGGAATTGATCGGCGGTTATGATGGGGCAGATAAACTGACCAGCGAGGCTCAGCAGATCCCGATCCCCAGTAACAAGATAGGCAGCCTTGCCTGCGCTGGCAAGCTGCAGAAAGGGCACGTCGAACGGATCGCGGCAATGTGGCATTGCGGCCATTTTGGCAGGCATGCGTACCGTGGTGCAGTAGGGCAAATAGTCGGCAAGCAGTTCTTGCTGTTCTGCCCCGGAGAGTTTGAATTTCGAGTATGCAAGCGCACGTAGCAGTTCCGCCGCAGTGGCGTTTGATACCAGCGGCTGACAGCGGGCGCCTTGCCAGGCATAGCGCAATGGTGTCAGCCGCCCTTGGGCAAACACCAGTGCAGATAGCACCAGATTGGTGTCGATCACCACGCGCGGCGCGCGCGGGGAACCGCTCATTTCTTGCGCCGGCTCTTTACAGGGGCCTGACCGGGCGCTTGCCGCGCCCATGCAACCGCGGCGTTAATGTCCTGCTCCTGCAGGTCCAGTTCAGCCAGTTTGGCGCGCACGGCATCGCCACGCTGGATGCGCACCGGGGTCAGCACGATCTGGCCGTTACGGGTTTCCACGTCAAAATATTCTGCGGGGCCGACGTCTGCGGTCACGCTCTTGGGCAGGGTAAGCTGATTTTTTGCGGTCAATTTGGCAAGCATGGCAGCGCTCCAATTCGAAAAGTAAGGATTCCTTACTATATGCTATTGACGATAATTTGGCAACAAACGAGGGATTGTTGCCTGCACCCGCGGACCTCAGTGCGCATTATCCCTGAGGCAGTTGCAAGACCAGCGACACGCGGCGATTATGCGCGCGACCTTCCGCTGTGGCGTTATCGGTGCGTGGGTGCGTGTCCGCATAACCGATGGCGCGCAACCGGCCGGCGGTGATGCCACGCACGATCAGATAGCGCGTGACGTTGGTTGCCCGCGTGCTGGACAATTCCCAGTTCGATGCAAAGCGCAGATTTTCGATGGGGATATTATCGGTATGCCCTTCGACAGAGACCGAATAATTCTGGTTCACGAGCAGCGCAGCCAGTTCATCCAGCAGTTGCCGGCCAAGCGGCTTAAGCGTAGCGCTGCCGGGCTCGAACAGGATATTGTCGCTGATTTCGAGATTAACGCTGTCCGGATGGGCGGTCACTTCAATGCGTGTCCCGAGCGCGCTGGCCTGAATAGTTTCGAGAAAATTATTCCGTGCGGGTGCCGTCGCCGAGGCATCAGGCGGTGGTTCCTCTGTACTAGCGTTTGTCAGGTTCGATGGACGACCCTCTTCTTGCAGAACGGGTGGCGTCTCAGGTTCTGCCTGTAGCGGTGGTATCACCGGCCGCTGTGCGGTTTCCTTAGGCAGCGTGATATAACCCCGCTGCGTCGCACTGATGCCTACCATGGGCAACGAAACCTGCTCGATGATGGAAGAGACAAGCGGTTGCGCAGCAGGCGTCGCAGATGGGCGCAGACTGTGCGTCGTACTACGAGCTTGTTGGCTCACCGGGCTCGACACCGATGTGACCTTTGCATAGGCAAGCAGCAGGACGAACAGGGCAAGCAGCAAGGTCATGATGTCCATGTAGCTGATCATCCATACTTCATCCTCGCCTGCTTGGGCCAGACTGCTTTCTGTAAGGGCAATGGCATCGTGTGTGGCTTGCGTGTCGGTGTGACGTGCCGGTACGCGTGACAATGGAGTAGCAGACCTATGCGCCATAGGGGCGAGCGGGTGCATTCTGGACAATTGACTCATTACTGCGTCACCATCAGGCGGCATTCATCCAGGCAAGCTTGGTAACCTGATAGGAAGCGTCCTCCTGATGAGAAAGGTAGGCATCCAACGTCTCACGAATGAGGATCGGATGTTGCCTGTCGTACAACAGCAGGATGCCTTCCTGCAGCATGTTCATGGATACCAAGCGCTGCTGAGTGCGTCGTTCCATTTTGATGGACAGTGGCTTCAGTACCAGGTTGGCAGCGAGCAGGCCGTACAATGTGGCGGCCATGGCAAAGGCCATAGTTGCACCGATCTCCTGGAGGCCACTGTGGCCAAGCCCGGACAGCATATGTACCAGACCGAACAAGGTGCCGAGCATGCCGAAGGCCGGGGCCAGCGTAGCCATCGTGCGCAGTATTTGGGCGTCGGCCTGCTCGCGCGCGCGTAACCCCGCTATGCGCCACTGCAATACCTTGGTCAGGTCCTGCAGTGGGCCCCGGTCGATCACCAGTTGTATACCACTACGCAAAAACGGATTGCTGACATTGGCCAGCTCTCTCTCGGCGGCCCGGATATTGCCGTGCCGATACCATTCGGCGACCCGCAGCAATTGTTCAATCTCGTCCCCGGCGCTCGGCTGTTCATCCGTAGCCAATTCCGGCAGGCTACGCAGCACCCGGATTACATCCGTAATCGGCCGGCTCACCACCGTCGCCGCCAGTGTGCCGCCGATGACCACGATCAGCCCCGGGATATTGAAGAACGCGCTGATATGCTCCGGTGACAGCAGTATCATGCCAAGCACCAGTACACCACCACCGAGAAGCCCGATGACGGTGGATTTTTTCATGTCTTGCAGTTTGATTCGCATTACACCACCCGATATTTGCCTATTGTGAGTCCGTTGCTTCGAGACTCAAGCAATTATCGTTCCCGATATCACGACGGGAGGGCGATACTCTTTAACTTATTGTTTTACTAGGCAAGTAAAGGGACAACTGGACGGAAAGCCAAGACGCAGAGAAGTGGCTGGGTACAGTAGGGCAAGATGTTGCCGCCCCTTTTCCTGTGCGCGCCGCAAAGCGGCAATTTATTACTAGGCCTAACAGGTTGTTAAAAAAGTCCATCCATGGTCTTTTTCGACTCATAAAGCAAAAAGTGCGATTTTTGCTTTACTCCATTTTTCAAGCACCTACCCCATGCTTGAAAAATAGCGGCGCGTCCGTGCGCCGCACGCAGGCTGTTTTTCAACAGCCTGCTAATCATTCCCATTCAATTGTTTCCGAAGTCCGGAAACCCTCATGGAACCTGGCTTTCATTGTTATGATCATCGCACTTTACCGTCACTTTTACCGTCTAAAAACGAGCGCTTTTGCTGGCGCGGGAGATGGACTCGGTTTGACGGGCGGCTACTCCAGCGCATCAATCGTCAACTATCCGAGCAGCCGGGGCACTTCTTTTGAAAAGTATAGACATACGTAGCGCAACTACGACTTCAGCCCCCAAATAAACTTACCTGTCGTTTGAAATAGTGATAAATATCGTAGCATGGCTACGACTGAAAGAACCAAGCTATTGCGCCGGACTGTTACCGCATAGGATGGGCGATGCGATCGCCGGAGCACCGGCCCAGCACGCACCCCGCGTGAAGCATTTGACTTGCGTTCTCGATGTGTATAAAATTTTATACAAAGTGAAATGATGAGTGACGAAAAAGAGATTCGCTGGATGGGTTCCGCCTACGACGACTTGTTGGCATTCCCGGACGACCCACGTCGCTCCGCTGGTTTCCAGTTAGGTAAGTCCAAGCACTGCTTCCAGAAGAAGACTCAGGCGACCAGCAAGCAGGACAAGGGCATTGCCGAGGCGCGCTATCGCGCCGTGGTCAACGCGAGAAAGGTACGGAAATGAAGATCGGCACCGAATCCGCCATGTGACAAAGCCGGGAGCGAACCTCTTCCTGGAGCTTGGCTTCGCGCCCGCTGAGGCCAAGCGCTTGCAGGCAGCCTCTCGCAAGCAGATCAAAGACACCCAATTGCTGAAGCAGCAGTTGATGGACGAGCTGTCCGCCTGGATTGCCGAGCATCACCTGAAGCAAGCCGAAGCGGCCGAGATCCTGATGGTTTCGCGTCCGCGCGTATCCGACGTGGTGAACAAGAAGACGGCCAAGTTCACCATTGACACGCTGGTGGAAATGCTCAGCCGCGTCGGCAAGCCAGTCAAGCTGGCCATCGGTTGACGCGCTGAACGACTGACCGCTTCCATCAATTCCCGCACCAGCGGCGGTAAGCGTCAATTCTTTCCGCCCCCTCTGGCGGCGGGTCCGGTATCGGCGGATCGAGGATCGGAATTGCTTGAGTTGCTTTTCCGCGCACGCAATAGCGACAATTTGGTCGCGCCAGGTGAGATCGATCTTGGCCACCGTCACTGCCTGCCCAAGCACCTGGGTCGTGAATGGAAGGGAGAGATTCTCTTCGATCATGGCGAAGAACCCGCCAGCCTGCTCCGATTCGTCGTAGGCATCCGTGGTCGCCTCCTCGATAAGTTTATCCAGGTATTCCGCGGTGAACTTCGTCGTCTTTTTCGTTTTCGCTTTTGTCATCGCGAAGACTTCTTCCAGAGCCCCGTATTTGAAAAACCTTCTTCTTCGAAAAAGCGATGGAAGAGGCTGGTAATATCCAAAATATTCTTATCATCAGCTTCAACAATTTTTATATCGGCAGTCATTTGCCTGTTCCTTTGCCACGTATACGCGCACGATGCGCCGCGGCTTTTGCGCGGTTGCCGCACACCGCCATGCTGCACCAACGGCGGGCATGGCTTTTGGTGCGGTCATAGAACATCAATGTGCACGCATCATTCTCACAGCTACGGATAAGGTTGAAATCCGCATGGCACACCAGATCACCGATGGCTTCCGCGATCGGCAATAATAATTCTTCAGGTTTTTCCCATCGGCGCATTTGCTGCATGCTTGGCGCATTCCCATCACTTGCTACTATTTGGAAATAAATTCCATCCCGCGCCAATAACTGGTTAAGCGGTTCGAGTTCCTTAAGGATGTTTTGCCGGAATGGTTTACCTGCATGCTGCTTGGCAAAATCGCGCAGCCATTCACGCAACACCCGCGCTTCGGCAGCGACGTCATCGAGTGCGCGCGTATTTTCTGAACGGAAACACTTTGCAATTTTGGCATCGATAACGCCCGCCTGCAGCAGCCAGTTGACCAGATCAGCACCATTCGCCAGCCATTCGATCTGCTCCCCCGAAGGCATGGCCACACTGTTCAGGAAATCCATCGCCAGATGGTCACCCACAAAAAATGCATCTGGTCTGGGGTCTGTGGAGGATGTCATTATGTTTTGCCCTTTTCCTGATACATCAAGCGCTAAAGTAACCTTAAAAATATCTTTTGACAAGTTATCTTATCTATAGTAACCTCTAAAAATATATTATAATGGTTACTATAAACTAACCTCCAACCAACAAAAAGGATGCCCTCCATGCCAAACACAACAGCCACAATCCATTATCGCACCACCAACGTTGATGGCGTGGAGGTCTTCTACCGCGAGGCGGGTTCTACTAAGGCTCCTACCCTTTTGCTGCTACATGGGTTTCCAACCTCCTCGCATATGTTCCGCAACCTTATTCCTTTGCTGGCTGACCAATATCATATCGTGGCGCCTGACTTGCCTGGGTTTGGTTTGACCGTGGCGCCTGACCGCAGCCAATATAAATATAATTTTGAGAAAATTGCGAAGACCATCGGCCGCTTCACCGATATGATCGGCTTAAACCGCTTCGCGATTTATGTTTTTGATTACGGCGCACCGATCGGCTTTAGACTTGCCCTGGCACATCCTGAAAAAATCACTGCCATCATTTCGCAAAATGGAAATGCTTATGAAGAAGGGCTCAGCCAAGGCTGGAACCCGATCCAAAAATATTGGCAAGAACCTAGCGAAGCCAACCGCACCGCCTTACGTGATTTCCTAAAGCCCGAAACAACCAAGTGGCAATACACCCATGGCGTTGCCGATGAGACGCTGATTGCGCCGGAATCCTATCAACTCGATTCCGCCCTGCTTTCGCGGCCGGGTAATGATGAAATCCAGCTCGATCTATTTTTGGATTACGCGAGCAACGTCAAGCTCTATCCGAAGTTCCAGGAATATATACGTGCGCATCAACCTCCCTTGCTGGCCGTATGGGGAAAGAATGACCCCTTCTTCCTGCCTCCTGGGGCTGAAGCCTTTAAGCGCGACAATAAGAATGCCGAGGTTCATTTCTATGAAACCGGGCATTTCGCGCTTGAAACGCATGCCAATGAAATCGGGGCGGCCATGCGTGATTTCCTTGCGCGGCATTTAACGATCAAAACGGTTAAATCCACTACGCGATAACGAGGAGAAATAACAATGCGCGCAATTATCATCAAGGAATTTGGTGGACCGGAACAGCTGGTTATCCAGGAACTGCCTGATCCCAAGCCAAAGGCAGATCACGTAATCATCGAGGTCAAGGCTTTTGGTATCAATCGGGCTGAGACTTATATGCGGAAAGGCGCCTGGAGCGAAGCCGCTAAAGTCAGCGGGGTCGAATGTGTTGGATTAGTACGGTCGGATGCCAGCGGTAAATTTGCCGCGGGTCAAAAAGTCGCCGCCATCCTGGGTGGAATGGGACTTACGATCAACGGCAGCTATGCGGAATTGACGCAGGTGCCGGTAACCAACGTCATGCCGTTTGAGTCTGACCTCTCTTGGGAGGAGTTAGCGGCGATTCCAGAATCCTACTCTACTGTCTGGGCTTGCCTGCATGACAATCTGGCTTTGAAAAAAGGACAAACGTTACTGATCCGCGGCGCCACATCGCCTATGGGGCAAGCTGCCCTTAACGTCGCCGCGAATATCGGCGCCCATGTCATAGCCACCACACGCAAAACCGAACGCTTTGCTTTATTGAAATCCCTGGGGGCAAAGGAAACATTGCTTGAAACGCCGGAGCTCGCCAAACAGGTGCGTGAGCTGCACCCCAAAGGGGTGGATGCCGTGCTCGAGCTTGTCGGCAATAGCGTACTTTTGGATTCACTCAGTGCCGTGAAGCGCGGGGGACACCTTTGCTTAGCCGGGTTTGTTGGCGGCCTGGCCCCCCTTGTCGATTTCAACCCTTTAAGGCAAATGCCGAGCGGTGTGCATTTCAGTTTCTTCGGCAGTTTTTTATTTGGCACGCCGGACTTTCCGTTGGATGTCCCGCTACAAACAATCATCGACCGGGTTGAGGACGGCACCTATAAAGCCAAACCCGCAAAGGTTTTTGGCTTTCATGAAATCCAGGATGCCCATCGCCTGATGGAAAGCTACCAAGCCGCCGGCAAAATTGTGGTCAAGATATAAAATGAAGGGCACGGGAAGAACTGTCTGTTTACATTTAACTTTAAACTTTAAGGAGATTACAACATGAAAATCAATAAAATTAAATTGCTGGTAACAACGATCGTACTGTGCGCCTCGGTCACTGCAGTCGCAGCTACACAAGATAAGATTTCGGGTGGCCCATCTGTCAACATACCCGTGACGCAACTCAAGTACTTCGACACAGGCATTGGTAAAAATAGTGGAGTGGGAACGTTACAAGCTGCTGCTGCTTATGGCGACCTGCAACATGGCGCACATGGAACATTTATCAAAATGCCGGCCGGGTTTGTCAGTGCTGTCCATAGTCACACTGGCGAATATTGGGGAGTGGTTATCTCAGGCGTGGTTGTAAATGGCGCACCAGGAAGCGCAGATGTGCCGCTGCCGGTAGGTTCCTATTGGTCGCAAAAAGGCGGCGAACTCCATGTGACAAAATGTATTTCTCCCAACGAATGCATTGTCTTCATCAATCAAACCGTGAAGTTTGACGAAATAGAAGAAAGCAAGAAGCATTGATGAGTTATGCGAAAAGAGGTGCACCGTGAAGAAAATTACAATGGGAAAGGTGATTGGAAAACGCAGCCTTGTGACCACCGAGTCCAAACCGGTGGAAATTCCAGACGCCAAGGATATCGTTCATCTTCAGTTTCGCCGGTTCGCGGGCTGTCCTTTTTGTAGTGTGCACCTGCGCTCCATTGCGAAGCGCCACGACGAGATCGCCGCAGCGGGCATCCGGGAAGTGGTCGTGTTCCGCTCGACCGAAGCGGCGTTACGGCGTCATCATGCCGACACACCTTTCGCGGTTGTTCCGGATCCCAAGGATGAACTGTATGCCGAGTTCGGGGTCGGGTCCGGGCTGCGGGCACTGCTCGACCCGCGCGCTTTATTGGGGGCGATGTCCAAGGTCATCCGCGTGCTTCCCAAGCTTCCGGGTATACCGCCGTGGGGCAAGGGCGTGTTGGGGCTTCCCGCCGATTTTCTGATTGCGACCGATGGGCGCGTGCTTGCGTGCCAGTACGGAACGCACGCCGACGACCAGTGGTCGGTGGACGAGCTCCTCGCTCTGGTTCGTCAGCACGTATCGTCGAGGAGCGCCTGCGTTTAAGTGCAATGTTTTAAACATGAATGACTTTCAAAGAAAATACGGCCCTTGGGCCTTGGTAACGGGAGCCAACGCGGGAAATAGCTTCATTCGGGACGTGTTAATCGGACCTTGACATCTCAAAACACACTGTACGCCGTTTCTCCACTTTTAAACCCAACGAGGAAACCACCATGAAACTGTTATACGTAAAAGGATCACCCCGTGGCGATAAATCCACCTCGGCGCGTGTCGCCGAATCATTTCTAACCGCTTATCGCACAAAAAATCCAAATGCGCAGATCGACGAAATCGATTTGTGGCAGGAAGCCCTGCCTGAGTTCAATGGCGACAGTGCCGCCGCAAAGATGTCCTTCTTCGGTGAAGGCACACTTGATGGCGTGCGCAAGACTGCATGGGATCGGATTGTCTCGATCACCCAGCGCTTTACCAGTGCCGACGACTACCTATTCACCGTGCCCATGTGGAATGGTGGAATCCCTTACCGGCTCAAGCTCTACATCGATATCATGACCCAGCCTGGTTTATTGTTCGGTTTCGATCCGGTGGCGGGCTATTCGGGGCTATTGCATGGCAAGCGCGCCACGGCCATCTATACAAGCGGCGTCTACGCACCCGGTGTGCCTCCTGCTTTTGGAGTCGATTTTCATTCGACTTACTTCAATGACTGGCTGTGCTTCATCGGTATCTCGGAGATCGCCACGATTCGATACCAACCTACCCTGCTCACCAACGACCCAGCTGCGGGTCTGGCTGCCGCGCAAGCAGACGCAGTCAGGGCGGGACAGCGTTGAACAGATGAAGCGATTCGGAGGTGGTGGTAGTCAATGTTCCTTCCCTACTGGAGTAGATCAGTCACATGAAACGCCAATATCTCGGTGATTCGAAGGACAGCTTCAAGTGGGACTATCATGACTATCTTGTGGAGGCGCTTGCCTACGATCACCTGAAGATCGCATGGATGATGACGCCCGATGACGGCGGGACACACGGAGCTAGCGCGCCGGAGCTGTTTCCGGCGAGGCCGGGAATACTGCGCTTTTGCAACCGGTTACGATCAACCCGGGACCCGGCCTTGGTGCTGGGATTGCCGGCTATTATGGGTGCGAAGTATCGGGTCAGCTTTCATGATCCGGACGAAAACAAGAATGACGCGAATCACCGATCGTGGTTTTCAGGAATTCTACCGGGTTCCGGCCAGGTCATTTTCCTCGATCCGGATAACGGCTTCGAGCCCGAGCGCTGTGGCACGGACAAACACGTCCGTTATGCCGATCTCGATGGCCTGATCAAGCTGGCGCCATCGGACACGGTGTTTAGCGTGTTTCAGCATCATCGCCGGAAGAAATTTCCCGACGACTTCGCCCGTATTCGGAAAAGACTCTTAAGCGGATACGCAACGGCAATCTATTGGCGCTCATTGATGTTTGTCAATGTCGCATCGTCTCGCAAGACGATTCGTCAAGTTGAAAAAATCAACCGGGAATATGCCAAACATCGTCCGGTAAAAGTTCTTGCCTGACGATATTAATCCTTCAGCATCAACCCATGCGCTGCTTCAGAAAGTCGATCATGACACGCACTTTGTTCGGCAGGTGCGCCCGGCTCGGGTACAGAAGCCAGATGGCGGTATCGAAGTCGGTCGCGGTGACGCGATAATCCGGGAACAGATCGACCAGCCGTCCCTCCTTGATATCCTCATCGATCAGCCAGTTCGCGAGCAGCACCGGTCCCATTCCCGCCAAGGCGCGGGCGCGCAACGCGAGGGCGTTCAGGATCGTCACGTCGCCGCGCATCGGCACTTCCTGTACCTTTCCCCGGCGGTCGCGAAATAACCAGCGCGAACGGAACTCCGGCAAAGCGAACAGGAGACAGCTGTGCTGCCGTAACTCGTCCGGAACAGCGGGCGCCTTCCTGACTCCAAGGTAGCCAGGACTGGCACAGACCCGGTACTGCGTATCGACTAGTTTTGTGGCGACAAAATCCGCGTCGAAACGACGCCCGAGACGAATGGCGAAGGTCCACGCGTTCGGCCACCAGGTCGAGCACGGTGTCGGTCAACAGCCGCTCCAGTTTTACGCCGGGATACCGTTCGCGAAAAGTCTTTGTTCCGAGATTGTTGTAGTTTCAATTACAGCAGCAAGGGGTAGCGAAAACCTGGACCAGGTCACTTTGAGTGAATAAGGTGCGTCCGACTTCGCTCGCAATTGCGGCTGTTCGGCCCTGATCGTTGGCGAGGTGCCGGAACACATACTCGGCAATCATTGTCCCGGACGATAGATTTCGGATACCGTAAGGATACAAGTTTTTCGCCTGACATCATATTTATCACGCAGTTCGTTTCTCCTTGAGGGACGAATTGAGCGAAAAACATCGATATTCAAAGAAACAGCGATATTTACCGCGCAGTAAATATGAACCGGAACGCCACTACGAGATACACAAGCTCGCCGAAGCGTTTTTAGTTTATGTCGCTCTTGTTTGGTTTTACCGTCTGGAAGCCACGCGGATACGACGGTAAATGCAGACACCAAGATTTCAAGAACAAATCTACCGTCAGGTTTACCGTCAAATCCTCGCGCTGCACGCGCGAACCGCCGACAGATGAGAGGCGCGAAGCCTTTCGACATCAATCGCTTACCGCCGAAAATCCGCGCAATTGACGATGTAGCCGAAGTGATCGTCTAAAACCAACAAGCCCCCTGATAATGCTGAATAAATTTTTTCCGCTTCGGATGCCCGTCACTCCCACTCGATGGTGGCGGGCGGCTTGCCTGAGATGTCATACACCACGCGGCTCACGCCGGGCACTTCGTTGATAATGCGCGTGGAGATTTTATCCAGCACGTCGTAGGGCAGATGCGCCCAGTGCGCGGTCATGAAGTCCACGGTTTCCACTGCGCGCAGGGAGATGACATGATCGTAACGGCGCGCGTCGCCCATCACGCCCACGGACTTCACCGGCAGGAACACGGCGAATGCCTGGCTCACCTTGTCGTAGAGGTCGTGTTTGCGTAGTTCCTCGATAAAAATGGCGTCCGCCTTGCGCAGCGTGTCGGCGTAGTCTTTTTTCACCTCGCCCAGGATGCGCACGCCGAGGCCGGGACCGGGGAACGGGTGGCGATAGACCATTTCGTAGGGCAGGCCCAGCTCCACGCCGAGACGGCGTACTTCGTCCTTGAACAATTCGCGCAGCGGCTCGACCAGCTTGAGCTTCATCTTTTCAGGCAGGCCGCCGACGTTGTGATGTGATTTGATGACGTGCGCCTTGCCCGACTTGGCGGCGGCGGATTCGATCACGTCGGGGTAAATGGTGCCCTGCGCGAGCCATTTGATATTGCGCAGTTTGACGGCCTCTTCCTCAAACACCTCGATAAACAACCGGCCGATATGTTTGCGCTTTTCTTCGGGGTCAGCGACGCCTTTCAGCGCATGGAGAAAGCGCTGCTCCGCATCCACGCGCAGCACCTTGATGCCCATGTGCTTGGCGAAGGTCGCCATGACCTGATCGCCTTCATGCAGGCGCAGCAGGCCGTTGTCCACGAACACGCAGGTCAACTGATCGCCGATGGCCTTGTGCAACAGCGCGGCGACCACCGAGGAATCCACGCCGCCGGACAGGCCCAGCAGCACTTCATCCGTACCGACCTGCTTGCGCACCTGCGCGAGGCTGTCGGCGACGATGTTGTGCGGCGTCCACAGCGCGGCGCAGCCGCAAATCTCCAGCACGAAACGCTGCAGGATGCGCGCGCCCTGGCGCGTGTGCGTGACCTCGGGATGGAATTGCAGGCCGTAAAAATGGCGCGCCTCGTCGGCCATGCCGGCGAGCGGCGCCGACGGGGTGCTCGCGATCGCCTTGAAGCCGGTTGGCAACCGCGCCACACGGTCGCCGTGGCTCATCCACACGTCGAGCAGGCCGTGGCCTTCTTCGTTGGTGCGGTCTTCGATATCGCGCAGCAGTTCGGAGTGGCCGCGCGCGCGCGCCTCGGCGTAACCGAATTCGCGGTGAGCGGAACTCTCCACCTCACCGCCCAACTGCGCCGCCATGGTCTGCATGCCGTAGCAGATGCCGAGCACCGGCACGCCGAGCGTAAAGACCGACTGCGGCGCGCGCGGCGTGCCCTGCAACGTCACCGACTCCGGCCCGCCGGAGAGAATCACGCCCTTGGGGGCGAAGGCGTGCAGTGCGGCGTCATCCATGTCCCAGGGATGAATTTCGCAATATACGCCGAACTCGCGCACGCGCCGCGCGATGAGCTGGGTGTATTGCGATCCGAAATCGAGGATGAGGATGCGGTGGGCGTGGATGTTCATAAAGGCAGATAAAAGGGCAAAGATACAAGAGGAAAGTTAAAACCTTCCACGCAACATCTCTTCTGTTTTTCCCTTTCCTCTTTTCCCTTGTATCTTGTATCTGTTTTAGTCAATCTGATAATTCGGCGCTTCTTTGGTGATGGTCACATCGTGCACGTGGCTCTCGCGCATGCCGGCCAGGGTGACGCGGACGAACTTCGGTTTGGTGCGCATCTCCTCGATGTTTTCGCAGCCGGTATAGCCCATGCTGGCGCGCAGGCCGCCCATCAATTGATGGACAATGGCCTGCAGGCTGCCTTTGTAGGGGACACGGCCCTCGATGCCTTCCGGCACCAGCTTCTCGGCCTCGGCGCCCTCCTGGAAATAACGGTCGCTGGAACCGGCCTGCCGGGTCATTGCGCCCAGCGAGCCCATGCCTCGATAGGATTTATAGGAGCGGCCCTGGTAAAGCTCGATCTCGCCCGGCGCCTCCTCGGTGCCCGCAAACATGCTGCCGATCATCACAGAGTAGGCGCCGGCGGCAATCGCCTTGGCGACGTCGCCGGAGTAGCGGATACCGCCGTCGGCGATGACGGGTACGCCGCTGCCCGCCAAGGCCTCGGCCACATTCGAAATTGCCGTCACCTGCGGCACGCCCACGCCGGAGATGATGCGCGTGGTGCAGATCGAGCCCGGGCCTATGCCCACCTTGACCGCGTCGGCGCCCGCCTTGACCAAGCCATGGGCGGCCTCGGCGGTGGCGATGTTACCGCCGATGACTTGCACGTCAGGAAAGTTCTTCTTGACCCAGCGCACTCGATCGAGCACGCCCTGGGAATGACCGTGGGCCGTATCCACCACGATGACATCCACGTCCGCCGCAACCAGTGCCGCGACCCGCTCGTCTGTGCCCTGCCCCGTCCCCACCGCTGCCCCGATCCGCAGGCGTTCCAGATCGTCCTTACAGGCCTGCGGATTCTCCTTCGCCTTCTGGATATCCTTGACGGTAATCAGCCCGCGCAATTGAAATTTGCTGTTGACCACCAGCACCTTTTCGATGCGGTGTTTGTGCAATAACTCCACTACGCGCTCGCGCTCGGTCCCTTCCTTCACGGTGATGAGCCGATCCTTGGGCGTCATGATGGTGGAAACCGGGGCGTCGAAATGCGTTTCGAAGCGCAAATCGCGATTGGTGACGATGCCGACCAGGTCTTCCCTGTCCACCACCGGCACGCCCGAGATATTATTGGCCCGCATCAACCCCAGCACCTCGCCGATGCTCATCGCGGGTGGCACGGTGATGGGTTCCTTGATGACGCCGCTTTCGAACTTTTTGACCATGCGCACCTGGCGCACCTGCTCCTCGATGGTCATGTTCTTGTGCACGATGCCCACCCCGCCCTCCTGGGCGATGCTGATGGCCAGGCGGCCCTCGGTGACGGTGTCCATCGCGGCGGACAACAACGGGATATTAAGCCGGATATTTCGTGTAAGCTGAGTCGTTAGCTGGACCTGGGCGGGGAGCACCGTGGAGTGGGCCGGGACCAGCATGACATCATCAAAGGTGAGGGCGTCTTGAGCGACACGCATCGAACTATTCCGTATTAGGGATGATGCGTCCCTATTATATAGATTTTTAGCCGCGATAGCGAAACTAGGTGATGCACCCACCTAGATCTCCTTCGTAATGCCTAAAGACCCTATGCGGGCTGTTTTTTAGGGGTCGCGGGATAGCCTGCGCAAGGTGAAGTGGCTGTCGCTGTCGCACTCAGCCTTGATCGGTGATAGGGATTTGACATGAGTTTATTGGAAGTTTAGAGTGAAAACTTACTATACATTTTGATAAGATAATACCCATGAGTGTTAAAGGTCGTTCGGTCATCCTCGTTGTCAACAACGAAGAAAAAATCCGCGCGTCCCTCCACCGCTGTCTCATAGAAGACTACACCGTAGTGACGGCCGCAACGGCGGAAGAGGCATTACGACTGCTCGAGGGCCGAGAGGTTGATCTGGTACTGTGCGACCAATGGATGCCGGAGATGAGCGGCGTGGAATTCCTCCACCAGCTGCGCGTCTCTCACCCGGAAGTCGTGCGCATTCTCATCACCGACTATACTGATCCGCACGACATTATCAAGGCGATCAACGAGGCGGCGGTGTATCAGTTCGTGCCCAAGCCGTGGCAACCGGAGCAATTGCAACTCATCATCAAGCGCGCCTTGGAGAGCTGCGAACTCGCGAGACGCCATCGCTACTTGAGCCGCGAACTCAAGTTCGCGGAAGACGTGTTGTGGCGGCAAAACGACCGTATGGTGCGCCTGCTGCAGGATATCTACGAGTTCGACAAGCTGGTATTCGCCAGCGATGCGATGGTTGAGGTCTGCAATCTCGCGCGCAAGGCGGCAGCCACCGATTTGCCGGTCCTCATTCAAGGCGAGACGGGGACGGGGAAGGAGTTGATGGCGCGGGCGGTGCATTTTTTCAGCACCCGCAAATCGTTCCCTTTCCTGGCGCAAAACTGCGGTGCTTTTCCCGATGAACTCTTGCACTCGGAACTGTTCGGGCACAAGCGAGGCGCCTACACCGGCGCAATCAGCGACCGGCTGGGCCTATTTCCGGCAGCGGATGGCGGCACAGTGTTCCTCGACGAAATATCGGAGGTCTCGCCCTCGTTCCAGGTCAGCCTGTTGCGCTTCTTGCAGGAGGGAGAAGTAAAGCCCCTGGGTACCCATCAAACCCGGCAATGCAATGTGCGCATCGTTGCCGCCACCAACCGGCCGCTGGCGGAACTGGTGGAACAAGGCCAGTTTCGCCGCGATCTTTACTACCGGTTACGCGGTTTTGAGATCAATATTCCGGCGCTGCGCGAGCGGCCCGAGGATATCCCGGTGCTTGCGGAACATGCCGTCCACAAGTATGCAGCATCTATCAACCGCAAGATCGCCGGTATCGCCTCCGAAGTCATCCAGCGACTCAAGCATTATGCCTTCCCGGGCAACGTGCGCGAGCTTGAAAATGAGATGCGCCGTATGGTGGCCATGGCCGAGGATGGAGAAATACTCACGGTCAAGCACATGTCGCCTGAGCTTATGCGCCTGACGGCGCCGCCGGACAAGACCCTGCCAACGGATTTCCTGGCCGGCGCAGGCGCGCTCAAGGAACGTGTCGAGGCCTTGGAGACGCATCTGGTCGCACAGATGTTGCTTAAGCACAAATGGAATTACAGCCGCGCGGCCCGTGAACTGGGTCTTTCGCGCGTCGGGCTTGCCAACAAGATCAAGCGCTACAAACTCGATCAGAAACCCATTTAGTCCGTAAGCGGAGCTCACTTCGCTGTATAGCCGCTTAACAACGCCCTTGATTCTGCAAACAAGGTTTGCAGCATCACCCCCTCTAATGTTTACAGCATTGATTACATAACAACAATAACTATTTGTTATAGAAATAAATTTTATCTAAAACATAATGACGGCATAGTCATTGCACTCTCGATTCAGTGGTTTTCACCGCAAAGGCATTGCGGTCGAAAACGAAACTCACAACAACATGGAGGAGCGCA
Source organism: Gammaproteobacteria bacterium (assembly GCA_016195665.1). Taxonomy (NCBI): domain Bacteria; kingdom Pseudomonadati; phylum Pseudomonadota; class Gammaproteobacteria; species Gammaproteobacteria bacterium. The sequence goes on from JACPZD010000009.1 coordinate 35,358, forward strand.
ATGGCCAATCTACTTTGGTTGCAGGGCGGTGCCTGTTCGGGCAACACAATGTCCTTCCTGAACGCAGAAGAACCGAGTGCCTGCGACTTGGTAACCGACTTCGGCATCAACATTCTGTGGCATCCCTCGCTCGGTGTGGAACTGGGCGATAACATGAAAAAGATTCTGCGCGATTGCGTCTCCGGCGCCACTCCGCTCGACATCTTTGTATTCGAGGGAACGGTGGTGAACGCCCCAAACGGCACGGGCGAATGGAATCGCTTCGCCGGCCGGCCGATGAAGGAGTGGGTGCGTGAACTGAGCAAGGCCGCACAATTCGTGGTCGCCATCGGCGACTGCGCGACCTGGGGCGGCATTCCCGCGACCGCGCCGAACCCGTCGGAATCGCAAGGGCTGCAATTTCTGAAGCGCGATTACGGTGGCTTCCTCGGCAAGGGCTGGAAGGCCAAGTCTGGCCTACCCGTGATCAACATCCCAGGTTGCCCGGCGCACCCGGACTGGATTACGCAGATTGTCGTCGCCGTAGCCACTGGCCGCGCGGGCGACATAGCTCTGGACGATTTGCAGCGTCCGAAGACTTTCTTCTCCAGCTTCACGCAGACCGGCTGCACGCGCAACATGCACTTTGCCTACAAGGTATCGGCCACCGAGTTCGGCCAACGTAAAGGCTGTTTGTTCTATGACCTGGGTTGCCGCGGACCGATGACCCATTCGCCTTGCAACCGCATCCTCTGGAACCGTCAGTCCTCCAAGACACGCTCGGGCATGCCATGCCTGGGCTGCACGGAACCGGAGTTCCCGTTCTTCGATCTCGCGCCCGGCACTGTGTTCAAGACGCAGACCGTCATGGGCGTGCCGAAGGACATGCCGTTGGGGGTGGACAAAAAGGGCTATATGGCGCTCACCTCCGCAGCCAAGAATGCCGCGCCCGCGTGGGCCGAACAGGACATCTTCGTAGTCTGAACGGCACGCCTCACAAATACCTTTAGGAGGACACACATCATGGCAGTGCAAACACTTGACATCTCTCCCGTCGGGCGCGTTGAGGGCGATCTCGATGTGCGCGTGGATATCGAAAACGGCGTCGTCACCAACGCCTGGACCCAGGCGGAGTTGTTCCGTGGTTTTGAAATCATTCTGCGCGACAAGGACCCGCAGGCCGGGCTGGTGGTGACGCCACGCGCCTGCGGCATCTGCGGCGCCTCGCATCTCACCTGCGCCGCATGGGCGCTGGATACGGCCTGGCAGACTGAGGTGCCGCGCAACGCAATTCTGGCCCGTAATCTGGGCCAGATCGTCGAAAGTCTGCAAAGCCAGCCGCGCTATTTCTACGGGTTGTATGCGATTGATATGACCAACAAAAAATATCGCCGCAGCAAGTACTACGAGGAGGCGTGCAGGCGCTTCGCGCCGTTTACCGGCACGTCCTACGAGGCAGGTGTGACCATCTCTGGAAAACCCGTGGAAATTTATGCGCTGCTGGGCGGCCAATGGCCGCATTCCAGCTACATGGTGCCCGGCGGTGTGATGTGCGCGCCGACGCTCACCGACATCACCCGCGCTTGGTCATTGCTCGAGTATTTCAAGAAGAACTGGCTCGAATCCATCTGGCTCGGCTGCTCACTGGAACGCTACGAGCAAATCAAGACCCACAACGATTTCATGGTTTGGCTCGACGAAAGTCCGGCACACGCCAACTCCGACCTTGGGTTCTATTGGCGCATGGGTCTGGATGTGGGGCTCGACAAGTTCGGCGGCGGCGTCGGCAAGTATATCTCGTGGGGGTACCTGCCTCACGAGGACAAGTACCAGAAGCCGACCATCGAGGGCCGCAATACCGCAGTTATCATGAAGAGCGGGGTGTATGACAGCATGACCGACAAGCATACCCTGATGAGCCAGGATAAGGCGCGAGAGAACACGACGCATTCCTGGTATGATGAAGGCGGCGCCGATGTGCATCCATTCGATCGCACCACCAGGCCTATCCAGAAAAACAACATTGATTTCAGCGGCAAATACACCTGGGATACGGCAGTGCTACATTCGGATTTCGGGCGTTTGGAGGCCGGACCGTTCGCACGGCAAATGGTCGCGGGCGGCAAGCACGGCGAACCGTGGCAGCACTACGACGGGTTCATCCTCGACATGTTTAAAAAGATGGGCGGCCCGAGCCTGCACCTGCGCCAGATCGCGCGCATGCACGAGACCATCAAGCTCTATCGCCAGGCCGAGCGCTGCCTGCGCGAGTTTCGTCTGAACGAGCCTTGGTACATCAAACCGAAGGAGAAAGACGGCCGCGGCTGGGGTGCGACGGAAGCGATCCGCGGCGCGCTCTGCCACTGGATCGAGGTCAAGGACGGCAAGATCAAAAATTATCAGATCATCGCGCCGACCACTTGGAACGTCGGCCCCCGCGACGCCCAGGGCCATCGCGGTCCGATCGAGGAAGCCCTCATCGGCGCACCGATTGCGGATGCGACCGATCCGGTGGAGGTCGGCCACGTGGCCAGGTCCTTCGATTCGTGCCTGGTGTGCACGGTGCATGCCCACGACGCGAAGACCGGCAAGGAGCTGTCACGATTCCGTATTGGTTGATCGATCCCATATCGAGGCTAACTTAAGCAAGCGATCAGGGGTGCAACCCCTATTTGCACCCCTGTTTTGCTGCGGAGGATCAATGCAACGGGAACAAGAAGACGCGCTTCGCGAGCGGATCGCCTCGTTATTGCGCGCGGGCCTGAAGACCAAGACAGAGCCCTTCCCGGAGAACGACCGGGAATTCGCCAGTCTGCTGGCTGAACTGCAGCACCTGCCGTCGGATGATCTTGAGGGAAAGCTCGTGATCTCCGGTTTCGTTGACCACCCTTACGGCGAAGATCAGATGCGCTGCCAGGAGTGCATGTATTACCTGGTGCACCGCAAGTGGTGCGACCTTCCCGAACTCGCACTGCCGGTGGAGGCGCACTGGTGGTGTCGGCTTTGGCGCATCTAATGCGCTCCCCTTGTTGCCGCCGAGTCCATGGACGACGCTCAGCTCAGATCGCGCCTCGCTGAACTGCTCGAAAACGGTCTGGATAACTCGCCGGAAGTTCGCGCCTACACGAGCGAAGACGTAAATCGCGTCGTCGCCGAATTGCAAAAGCTCGTCCCCGGCGACTACGTCGGCAAGCTCACAGTAGCCGGGTTTACCAGTACGCCTTACGACGATGACGAGCTGGAGCAATCGTGCGCGACGTGTATGTATTATGTCGTGCACCGCCAGTTTTGCGAGTTGCCTGAACTCATGCTCCCCGTACGCTCAAACTGGTTGTGCCGCTTGTGGAGAATCTGATCTGATGCTCACGATCATCGGGTGCGGCAACGCGACGCGCAGCGACGATGCCGTCGGCGTGCTCATCGCGCAACGGCTGCGCGCGGATTTTGATGGCGCCTTGCCGGAGAATGTGCGTATTTTCGACGCAGGCACCTCCGGTATCGAGGTTATGTTCCATGCGCGGGGCACGACCGCACTCATCGTTGTGGATGCCATGAACAGTGATGCTGAACCCGGCGCTATTTTCGAGGTGCCGGGACGGGAATTGGAAACGATTTATGAACCCTCCTTCAGCCTGCACGACTTTCGCTGGGACCACGCGCTCGCTGCGGGCAGAAAAATTTTTTGCGGCGCCTTTCCCGAGGACATAACGGTCTATCTCATTCAGGCCGGTAAGCTGGATTTCGGCCTCGAACTTACCGCTCCCGTGAGAACGGCGGCGGAAAAAGTCATCGCTCGCATCGGGGAGCGGATTCGCGCGTATGGCGCCGCTAAAGCCTAACTAGCCTTGGAGGAAACAACGTTATCTTGCAGCGTAACGGTGGCGCGAGGCAATATCTATTTCAGCCGCGAGATCTACGACGCCTACTTCTCCGGAGCGAGCGCCGTGGCGCTGGTCGAGCGGGAGCACCGCTTGTTTGTGGTCCCCCTGATTATCCCATCGAGCGGCGGACTGCTGCTCAAGGTGCGCAATACGCGCGGCGACCGCGTGCTGCACGCTCAAGAGTTTTTTCGTGGTCATGGTTACGGCGAAGACTTCGAGAAACGTGTTTACCCGGTCGAATTGAACGTCGAGCTGGCGGCGCTGGAAATTATCGGTATCCCACGGCTGACTGTATAGTGAAGCACTCAGTATTACCGCCGCTTCTAGGTATTTAATCAGAAACAATCTCTCCATTCGCCTAAAAGTGTAAACATAGTTTTCAATATGAAATAGCAATTGACATGTTTTAGAGGGCTACCTACACTTATCGTTAATGTCCCAGCAGTAACGAGACCTATAAAAAACTGGAAGGAGGAAGCGGTGGCGCAAGATATCTCATCAGCAGAGTTCGCCGCGGCCATCGCCGCGGTCGAATCGGATGCCGCCTCAGCCGGTGAAAAGGCCGAGATGCTCATGGAAATCGCCGTGGGCATGCAATCTCGCCCGAAGAGCACGGGACAACTGCACCGCGCGGTTGTGCTCTACGAGCGCGCTCTCGAACTGTGTCCGCGCGAATCACCACTGCTGCGCGCGCGCATTACGGCACGCATGGGGACAGCGTTGCAGAGGTTGCCGGATGGAAGCAGCGACAGTTTGTATCGCGCGCAATCCTGTTTCGAGACCGCACTCTCGGTGCTGCGCGATGGCGGCAGGCCGGAAGAGGTCGCGGAAGTCGAAATGAACCTCGGCTTGGTGCTGCAATCGCTCGCCGGTGCAGGGCAGGCGAAAATTCAGGACGCCATCCAGTATTACCACCGGGCGTTGCGGGTATTCACGCGCGAGGCCTATCCGCAGGAATTTGCAATCCTGCACAACAACATCGCCATTGCCTATCTATCCCTTCCGGTCACCGACGAGCGCGCCAGGATGCGCGAGGCGCTCGCCGTGCAATCGTTCGAGGAAGTTCTCAAAGTAATCAATATCGTAGACCACCCCAGCGAATATGCGATGGTGCAGAACAACCTCGGTAACGCCTTACAATACGTATCCAGCAGCCATGTCGTGGAGAACAACCTGCGTGCGTTACAGGCCTATGATGAGGCGCTCAAGGTGAGAAACGCGCGCGACACGCCGCTCGAATACGCGAATACCCTCGCCAACAAGGCGAACGTGTTACGCAACCTGCCAGATGACCCCGAATGTCCGGAGTCGGGCCAGCGGGTAAATCTGCTCGAGGCGACGCGCATGTACGAAGAGGCGAAGAAAATCTTTGCGCGCTTCCATCAGACCGACAGTGCCGCTGCCCTCGGGGAGGCGCTCGATGAGCTTGCCGAGGCGTTTCGTCCCTATGCTTCCGCTAATACCAATGACGCCGCCGGGCTGGTTTAAGACAATTCCATCACACTCAGCCAATGCACAGGAGTTTATAGAATGCAGGAGTCTTTCATCGCGCAGCTCGCCGCCGGACACATCACCTGGAGCACGGGGCTCGTTTGGATAATGGCTTCGTTTCTAATCGCGCTTTTAGGTGGGGCCGCCGCCGGGGTAAAACTTGCCGGCAAGAGTCTGGGCGATGAACTTGCGGCGCTGATGGGCGCTATGTTCGGACCCACGGGCGCCGTGCCGGCGATCCTGCTGGGACTCATTCTGCTGAAGTTCATCTGAAGGAGACGCCGCCATGTGGGATATGTTTCTCAACTCGCTGAAACTTTTCTTGCGCGGCAAGCTGTTCCGCGAGCCGAAGGCCGTCGCAAGGCAATGGCTCATCGGGTTCGGCATCGCGCTCGTTATTTTCCTCGTCCTTGCCAAGATTGGCTTGCCGGTTTGGTTCGCTGTTGTCGTAACCGCCTTCGGCGCGGGATTTCTACAGCCGTATCTCTTCAAGGATCTCAAGTACAACTAAGTGACAGGGGCCGCCGTGAATGCGCAGGGTGTGACGGAGAGGATAGCGAATCAGAATGGTGAACTGGACCACCTAGTTCAGACTATTGTCAGCCTAGAGGCCATCGTCGGCGATTGGGACGACCGTCAACGGATGACCGTGCAGGCGCTCAAATCCGCCATCGAAGATCTGCATAAGGAAGCCCTCAAGCGGCTCATCCGCGCGCTCAAAGATGATCCCGCAGCTGGCGTCAGGTTACGGGAGGCGCTGGGCGATCAGGTCGTCTACGGCGTGCTGCTATTTCATGGGCTGGTGCGTGAGCCGCTTGAGGTTCGCGTGCAAAAAGCTCTCGACGAGGTGCGCCCATTCATGCACCAGCATGGCGGCGACGTGGAACTGGTTGCGGTGAGGCCGCTCGACACCGTGGAAGTGCGGCTCGTTGGCGCCTGTCACGGCTGCCCCGCCTCCAGCCAGACGCTTACCGAAGGCGTGGAGAGAGCGATCCGGCAACATTGCCCAGAGATTCTTCACATCCATCAAGTGAGCAAAGGCCGGACTGAGACTAAGCCTGCAGGGAATGGCGTCGCGACGCTGCACTTCGTCAGCCCCTTCGCACTCAGGACACGCGACGGTTGGATCGATGCGGCACGGCTCGACGAAATTCCCGACGGTAGCATTCTCGAGCGCGAACTGAAGGGGCGCTCGTTGCTGCTCTACCGGCAAGGTACACAAGTGAGTTGCATGGACAACCGTTGCGCCCACCTCGGCATGGCGCTCGAGATGGGCGAGATCGTGGACGGCGTCATTACCTGTCCCTATCACGGCTTCAAGTACCTGCTGGAGACCGGCGAGTGCCTGACGGCGCCCGAAGTGCAGCTCACGGTGCACGCCGTCAAGGTGATGGGCGAGCGCGTGCAAGTGCGTCTGGAGGAATGAAGTGACGACGGCGCTGCGCGTAAGCCTCACCCCCGCGCTGAAGCGCGAGGCAGCGCGCAGCGATGCGTTTCCCTTGCTCGATCCAGTGGGCCCGCAGGTTTCTCTCGGCGGTACGTGCGGTGACGACAGACTTGCGATTCCCGTTGTGCCTTCCGCAGCCACGCTCTTCGGGCCGCGCGGCGCTTGTCTCGGGTCGCCTGGAGGCCCCTTGTGGGTATGCGACACCGGCCATCACCGCCTCTTGGGATGGACACGCATCCCTCTGTCCGACGGCGCGCCGGCCGACTGGATCATCGGCCAGCCGGACTTTCACTACGAAGGACGCAACGCCAAGAACACGCCGGGTCCGGCCACGCTCAACGTGCCTACCGGGATCTGCCTCTGCGGAGCAGGATTGGCCGTTGCCGACGCATGGAACCATCGCGTGCTGATCTGGCGCGAGCTGCCTACGCAGAGTCATACACCTGCGGATATCGTGCTCGGGCATAGCGGCTTTGAGAGTGTTGAAGCCAATCGCGGCGGGCAGACGCCAGACGCCGATACCCTGTTCTGGCCCTACGGCGTCCATTGGGACGGAGAGCGGCTGTGGGTTGCAGACAGCGGCAACCGCCGTGTACTCATGTGGCATGGCCTTCCGGATCACACTGGACAGGCGGCGGACTTGGTGTTTGGGCAATCCGGCATGTGCTGGCGTGACGAGAACGGCGGTGGCGATCCGTCGGCCATGTCCATGCGTTGGCCGCACGGCATAGTGCTGTGGGATGGTCGGTTGTGCGTGGCCGATGCGGGCAACAACCGGATTATGGTTTGGGACACGGTTCCGGACCAGAACAATAAATCCTGCGACTACGTGCTGGGACAACAAGATTTCGTGCAGGTTGACCACAACCAGTCGCTCTACTGGCCTGGCGCGGCGACACTTAATATGCCGTATGGCATTAGCGCCGCGGGCGAGTGGCTGCTGGTCGCCGATACCGCCAATTCGCGCCTGCTGGGCTGGCGCGCGGACGACTGCGCGTCCGGTGCGGCGGCACGCGCCCTCACCGGCCAGGCCGATTTCATGGCGAAGGGCGACAACCGCTGGCAGTTGCCGGCGCGCGACAGCCTATGCTGGCCTTACGCCGTCAGTGCATGTGGCGAGACTGTTGTGGTGAGCGATTCGGGCAACAACCGCGTCATGCTGTGGCGCCTGAACGAAGGAATGCGAGCGTGAATGCACCGGAGCGCGTGATTGAAACTTCTGAACGCGCAGAGCGCATTGTGGTACGCGGGCTGGTGCAGGGCGTCGGCTTCCGGCCTACAGTCTGGCGCTCCGCGCAGCACCATGGACTGCGAGGCACCGTGGCCAATGACGGCGATGGCGTGGTGATCCACGTGTCCGGCGAAGCCTGCGCGCTGGAGGATTTTGTCACCGCGTTGCGGACTGATCCCCCGCCGCTTGCGCGCATTGACGAGATCGTTCGCGGCCCGTGCGAGATCACTATCTATGCCGATGATTTCCGCATTGTGGAAAGCCGCGCCACGCACGTGACGACGGGTGTTCTGCCTGACGCGGCGACCTGTAGCGAGTGCTTGCACGAAATCTTCGATCCATTCTCGCGCCGCTACCGTTATCCGTTCACTAACTGCACGCACTGCGGTCCGCGCCTTAGCATCATCGAGGCGATCCCTTACGACCGGGCGCGAACCACCATGGCGCATTTTCGCATGTGCCCGTCTTGCACCTCCGAATACGGAGACCCGCAGGACCGCCGCTTTCACGCGGAACCCACCGCCTGCCATGCCTGCGGGCCGAGAGTTTGGATCGAACGAGCTGACGGCAAAGCCGTGGCCGTTCACGCCTACACGATGATGGACGACGTGGACGCCGCTTGCACGCTCTTACAGCGCGGACATATCGCCGCCATCAAAGGGCTGGGCGGTTTTCAACTGGCCTGTGATGCGACCCATGGTGCGGCCGTTGCACGGCTGCGGGAGTTGAAGCGGCGCGGGGGCAAGCCCTTCGCGCTCATGGCGCGCGACGCGGGCGTGATCCGCCGCTATGCCGAAGCCTCCGATGAAGAACTGGCGCTGCTTGCGAGTGCTGCTGCACCCATCGTGTTGCTGCGCGCCGCCGCTGAACGCTTGCCCGAGAGCGTCGCACCCGGCGTAGCGACGCTGGGGTTTATGCTGCCCAACACGCCGCTGCATCACCTCTTATTAAAGCGCATGACCCGGCCCATCGTGCTTACCAGCGGTAATCTCTCCGATGAACCGCAGTGCATCGCTAACGGCGACGCGCGGCAAAGACTCGGCGGCATCGCCGAGTTTTTCCTGATGCATGACCGCGACATCGCCTGCCGTGTGGATGATTCGGTCGTCGCCGTGAGCGCGGGCGAGGCGCGTATCCTCCGCCGCGCCCGTGGTTACGCGCCTGCGCCGCTCCGCTTGCCCGCAGGCTTCGAGACAGCGCCACCCGTGCTCGGCATGGGCGGCGAGCTCAAGAATACATTCTGCCTGTTGCGCGAGGGCAAGGCCATCCTAAGCCATCACATGGGCGACCTCGAAGACGCATATACGTTTGCCGATTACGAGTCGTCGTTGCGGCGCTATCAGGCGCTGTTCGAGTTCTCGCCCGCGGTGATCGCCATCGACGCCCATCCGGAATACCTCTCGTCAAAACACGGCCGCGATCTGGCCGAAACGCAAGGCCGCACGCTTATACAAGTGCAGCACCACCATGCGCACATCGCCGCCTGTATGGCGGAAAATGGACTCCCACTGGACTCCGCGCCGATACTCGGCGTCGCGCTCGACGGTCTGGGCTACGGCGCGGATGGAACCTTTTGGGGCGGCGAATTCCTGCGCGCCAATTATCGCGATTTCACCAGACTCGCCACCTTCAAGCCGGTGGCCATGCCGGGCGGCGAGCTCGCCGTTTACGAACCCTGGCGCAACACCTATGCACACCTCATGGCGGAGATGGGTTGGGCGCACTTCACCATGAACTATGCCGAGCTTGATCTACACGACTTCTTAGTAAAGCAGCCACGCGCGTTACTGGATGATATGATCAAGAAGGGCGTGAACAGTCCGCCGGCCAGTTCCTGCGGCAGACTTTTCGATGCCGTCGCCGCGGCATGCGGTATCCTGCGTGAATCCGTGAGCTACGAAGGCGAGGCCGCCATCAGGCTGGAGGCCTTGGTGGATGAAAAGACACTCGAAGAAGAAGATGAGATACTCGCCTATCCATTCTCAATTCCTCGTCTCAATGTAAATAATCTGCCCTACATCGAGCCGTTCGCTATGTGGCAGGCGCTGCTCGGCGACTTGATCCTCAAGACGCCCGTGCCAGTGATCGCAGCGCGGTTTCATAAGGGGCTCGCCATCGTGATTGTGCGCATGGTGGACAAGCTCTCGCGGTATGAGAGCGTCGAGGAGCCCGTTCGCACCGTCGCGCTCTCGGGTGGCGTGTTTCAGAACGCAGTGCTCATGGAGCAGGTGGTAAAACGGCTGCGCGCGCTGGACTTCACCGTACTCACCCACCGCCAGGCGCCGACTAACGACGGCGGGCTCGCGCTCGGTCAAGCCGCTGTCGCCGCGGCGCGTGCCGCACATTCTTCCTTATAGGAGCCATGACATGTGTTTGGGCATTCCAGGACAAATCGTAGAAGTAACCGATCCGCACAAGAAACTGGCGGTCGTTGACGTAGGCGGCGTCAGGCGCACGATCAACATCGCGTGCGTGGTAAACGAGGAACATCCGGCCGCATCGTGCGTCGGAGACTGGGTGCTCGTACACGTGGGTTTTGCCATGAGCCGCATTGACGAGGCAGAGGCGGAAAAGACGCTGAAGCTCCTGGCGGAACTGGGTGAGGTTCAGGCTGAGATTGACGCCATGCGGCAATCCGCGGCGATCTAAGTCGAGACAGTTATGGCCAACACGCGCGACGCGCTCAATGCACTGTACCCCTTCCTGCGCGGCGACCGGCAGGATACGGGCACGCTCGATCGTGCATTGGCTGAATCCGTAGCACAGAAAGCGGCGGACAGCATTGCTGTGAAGCAGACGTTCTTCGCGGCAAATCGCGAAGCGATGGTAAAAGTAGCCCGCGCAGTGGCGCGCGTCTACGAAAATAACGGGCGTCTTTTCACCATGGGCAACGGCGGGTCGAGTTGCGACGCCGCACATGTAGCCGTGGAGTTTCAGCATCCGGTCACCGCCGGCCGGCCCGCGCTGACAGCGGTGAACCTGGTCGCCGATACCGCGATGCTGACCGCAGTGGGCAACGACGTGGGGTTTAGTCACGTGTACCTGCGTCAGCTCGTCGCGCTGGCGCGGCGGGGGGATGGACTGATCGGCATTTCCACCAGCGGTAATTCGGAAAATCTCATCGCGGCGTTCGCCAAGGCGCGCGAACTGGGGGTCGTCACCATCGGGCTCAGCGGAGGAGATGGAGGAAAGATGGCGCGTTCCGGGCTGCTCGATCATTGCCTGGTGGTGCCGAGCCAGAGCATTCATCGAATTCAGGAAACGCACGTGGCCATCTACCACATTCTGTGGGACCTCGTGCACACACTGCTCGCCGACCGACGCGGCGGCCTCGTGAATAAGGAAAGCCTGTGAAGTATGTAGACGAGTTTCGTGATCCCGAAAAGGCGCGCACGCTGCTCGCTGAAATCGCCGTGCTGGTGAAATCCACCAGCCGCGTCCGCAATCGTCCGTTGCAGATTATGGAAGTGTGCGGTGGTCACACTCACTCCATCTTCCGTTACGGCATCCAGCAGATGCTCCCGCCGGAAGTGGAGTTCGTGCATGGCCCCGGCTGCCCGGTGTGCGTGTTGCCGATGGGACGTGTGGACGACTGCGTCGCGCTCGCCGAGCGGCCGGAGGTGATCTTCACTACCTTCGGCGATGCGATGCGCGTACCAGGCTCGAAAAAGAGCCTGCTCAAGGCCAAGGCGGACGGCGCGGACGTGCACATGGTGTATTCGCCGCTCGATGCGCTGAAGCTCGCGCGCGAAAACCCGGATCGTGAAGTGATATTCTTCGGCCTCGGCTTCGAGACCACCATGCCCAGCACGGCGTTTACCCTGCTCCAAGCAAAGGCCGAAGGGACTAAAAATTTTTCGCTGTTCTGCAATCACATCACCATCATTCCGACCATCAAGGCTATACTGGATTCACCTGACCTGCAGATCGATGGCTTTCTTGGACCGGGGCACGTGAGTATGGTCATTGGCACGCGCCCTTATGATTTCATCGCAGCGCATTATGGCAAACCGATCACCGTCGCAGGATTCGAGCCACTAGACGTGCTGCACGCCCTATGGATGGTGATAAAGCAAATCGCGGAAGGTCGCGCCGAAGTGGAAAACCAGTACAGCCGCATCGTGCCCCGCGATGGCAACGCCGCCGCGCTCGAGGCGGTGCAGGAAGTCTACGAACCGCGCGAATTCTTCGAGTGGCGCGGCCTGGGCTCGATCGATCATTCCGGCGTCAAGATCCGCGAGGCTTACGCCGCCTTCGACGCGGAGCGGAAATTCCTGGTGAAGACGGTGAGCATCGCCGATGCTACCTCCTGCCAGTGCGGCGAGGTGTTAAAGGGCGTCATCAAGCCGCAGGCGTGCAAAGTCTTCGGCACGGCTTGCACGCCCGAGACGCCGCTCGGCGCACTGATGGTCTCATCGGAAGGCGCATGCGCGGCTTACTACAACTATGGCCGCATTGACATTTCCGGGTTGAAACGTCAAACCGATGCCGTCGTTGCCTAGACTCGCCGACATGAATCCCGTCCGCGTCCTCAAGCCTCTCAGACTACTACGCGACACGCAGATCAACATGTCGCATGGCAGCGGCGGGAAGGCGATGCGCGACCTCATTCAAGACGTTTTCGTCGGCGCCTTCGACAATCCCTTGCTCGCACGCCTTGAAGATCAGGCGGTGATCCCCCTCGCCGAATTGGCGTGTTACGGCGACCGGCTCGCCTTCACAACCGATACCTACGTCGTCGATCCGTTGTTCTTTCCCGGCGGCGATATCGGCACGCTCGCGGTGGCAGGCACGGTCAACGACCTCGCAGTAAGCGGCGCGCGTCCGCTGTTTCTTTCCTGCAGCATGGTGATCGAGGAGGGCTTGCCGGTCGAACTGTTGCGCCGGGTGGTGGCCAGCATGCAGGCCACGGCCGCAGCGGCGGGTGTTATGATCGTCACCGGCGACACCAAAGTGGTGGAGCGCGGCGCGGCGGACAAACTGTTTATCAACACGGCGGGCATCGGCGTCGTGCGCGCCGGAGTAAATATCGCCGCGGCGAACGCCAGGATAGGCGATGTAATCATCGTGAGCGGTCATCTCGGCGACCACGGCGCGGCGATTCTCGTCGCGCGCAACGAGCTTGCACTGGAGACCTCGGTGGAAAGCGACTGCTGTCCTCTCAACGGGTTGATTGATGCGATTCTGGATGTCTGTCCGGCGGTACGCAGCCTGCGCGATGCGACGCGCGGGGGGGCTGCGACGGTGCTTAACGAATTCGCGCAAAGCTCGGGACTGGCCATGCGCATCCGTGAAGCGGCGCTGCCGGTACGCGAGGAAGTCAAGGGCGCCTGCGAGATCCTTGGGCTCGACCCGCTCTATCTTGCGAACGAAGGCAAGCTCGTCGCCATCGTCCCGCGAGAAGCGGCCGACAGCGTGCTGGCCGCCATGCGCGCACATCCGGTGGGCGGACGGGCAGCGCTCATCGGTGAAGTATGCGCCTCGCCCGCGGGGATGGTTGTGATGGAAACCTCCTTCGGCGGTAGCCGCATCGTGGATATGCTGGTGGGCGAGCAATTGCCGCGCATTTGCTGAAGAGGGTGGTATGCACGAGCTTTCCATCACCCGCAATGTGGTCGCCATCGTGAGTGAGCATGCGCAACAGCGCAAAGTGCTGCGGGTCACACTGGAAGTCGGCGAGCTTTCGGCCATCATGCCGGAGGCGATCCGCTTCTGTTTCGATATATGCACCCAAGGTACGCCGCTCGAAGGGGCGCGCCTGGACATCATGCAAACGCCCGGCAGTGCGACATGCCGTGATTGCGGCGCGGAGTTTGCGCTCCATGACATCCTCGCCCGTTGCGTTTGCGGCGGTACCCATCTCGTGCGGCGCGGTGGCGACGAATTGAATATCAAGGAAATGGAGGTAGCCTGATGTGTACGACATGCGGTTGTTCAAATATGGAGGGAGTCATCATCACTGACCCGGCAAGCGGTGCAATGCGGATACTCACAAAAGCTGAGCGCGATCACATGCATGCCGAAGGCCACCCTGGACACCCCCACGCTCATACTGCGATCTACGCACCCGCCCATACGCACCCGCATACGCATGAGGCGGTGGTGGAAGCGATTCCCGCGGCGCTGCACGGAACCACCATCGCGCTGGAACAGGAGATTCTGTCCAAGAACCGGCGTATCGCCGAGCGTAATCGTGGCTGGCTTTCCAGCCGGGGCGTACTCGCGCTGAACCTCGTGAGCTCGCCGGGATCGGGCAAGACCTCGCTGCTCGAGCGCACCCTCCGCGATCTGAGAGGCCGCGTTACAATGTCGGTCATCGAGGGCGACCAGGAAACCATGAACGACGCCGAACGCATCCGCGCCACGGGTTGCAAGGCGATCCAGATCAACACCGGTAAGGGCTGCCACCTGGAGGCGGAAATAGTGGGCGAGGCGCTGGCCGCGCTCGACGCACCTGCGGATTCGGTGGTGATGATCGAGAACGTCGGCAATCTCGTATGTCCGGCGCTATTCGATCTGGGTGAGCGGGCGAAGATCGTAATCCTCTCAGTGACGGAGGGCGACGACAAGCCGCTCAAGTATCCGCACATGTTCCACGCCTCCGAACTTATGCTCATCAACAAGATGGACCTCCTGCCGTATGTGGATTTCGATGTCGAGAGGTGCATCGCCAATGCACGACAGGTGAATCCGAACATCCAGGCGCTGCGCGTGTCGGCAACGACCGGCGCAGGCATGGAAGACTGGTACCATTGGCTGCAAGACCTGCTGCATTCGTCGCAAATGGGACGACTCGTGCACTCCGCGGTATGACGCTCGCGAGCATCCTGCTCATAGGCGTGCTGCTCGGCATGAAGCACGCCCTCGAAGCCGACCACATCGCCGCAGTGGCCAGCCTCGCCACCCGGCACACGAGGGTAGCCGACGTCGTGCGTCAGGGCGTGGTATGGGGGATGGGGCACACCATAACCCTGATGACCGTTTGCGGTGGCGTGCTGCTGATAGGCGCCGCGATACCCGTACATTTCGCGCAGGGATTGGAAATCGCTGTCGGAATCATGCTCATCGGTTTGGGGAGCGAAGTTCTGTGGCGGTTGCGGCGCGCACGCATTCATTTTCACGCCCATCGGCACTTCGGCCGAGTCCACCTACACGCCCATTCGCACAAGGGCGAGAGCGAGCACAAGTATTCACTGCACCAGCATGAGCACGCCAAGCGGCTGCCGATGCGGCCGTTGGCCGTGGGCATGATGCATGGGCTCGCAGGTTCCGCCGTGCTCGTACTCCTCAGCCTCGAGGCGATTCATTCGCCGGCGTGGGGCGTGGTCTACATCGCGCTCTTCGGCGTCGGCTCGATCGTTGGCATGGCCGTGCTATCGGTGGTGATCGGCATTTCGCTGCGGCTTTCCGCCGCGTATCTCAGCCGCGCGCATAGCCTCCTGAACGCGGGCGTCGGTGTAGCCACGGTTCTTATCGGCGCGCATCTTATCTACCATATCGCGGTGATCGAACGGCTCTTGATTTAGCTGCGTCGTTGACTCCGTCTAAACGTAGGGCATAGTCCGCTATACGGGCGCCCCACTCCTAAAAGAGCGCAATAAATCTCCGGCCTTATACAAACTGCTCTGTATGCCTGCCTTGGTCTAGATTATCATCACATTATGTCTGAACCCCTGTTAATACTTGCTCCGGAACGAGAGGTCTATACCATCTCGCGCCTCAACCAGGAGGTGCGCGCACTGCTGGAGGGCCATTTCCCGCTGCTTTGGGTTGAGGGGGAGATTTCCAACCTTGCCCGGCCCTCCTCCGGGCACCTGTATTTTGCCCTCAAGGACGAGCAGGCTCAGGTGCGCTGCGCCTTATTCCGCATGCGTAATCGGAATCTGGGTTTTATCCCGGACAATGGCATGCAGGTGCTGGTGCGGGCGCGCGTAAGCCTGTATGAGGGCCGGGGCGAGTTTCAACTTATCGTTGAAGAGATTGAGCAGGCGGGTGATGGCGCGCTGCGCCGCGCCTTCGAGTTGCTCAAACAGCGTCTGGCCGCGCAAGGCTTGTTCGATGCCGCGCATAAACGTCCCCTGCCCCGTTTGCCGCGGCGTATCGGTGTCATTACCTCACCCACCGGGGCGGCGATCCGCGACATCTTGACGACGCTGCGCCGCCGCTTTCCCTCCATCCCGGTTTTGATCTATCCGGTTCCCGTACAAGGTGCGGGCGCGGCGGACAAGATCGCACGGGCGATCCGCCTTGCCTCTGAAAGGGCGGACTGTGATGTGCTCATTGTGGCGCGTGGCGGCGGTTCTCTGGAAGACTTGTGGGCCTTCAATGAAGAGGTGGTGGCCCACGCGGTCTACGACTGCCGAATCCCGCTGGTGGCGGGGATAGGGCATGAGACCGACATCACCATAGCAGACTTTATCGCCGATCAGCGCGCCGCCACGCCGACCGCCGCTGCCGAGCTGGCCAGCCCGGACGCAACGGAATGGATACAACAGTTTGTCCGTTACCAACGGCGGCTGGCCACACTGATGCAGACCCAAATCAAGTATCACCACCAAGCCCTGCATGGACTGGCGCAGCGGGTGCAACACCCTCGACAACTGCTGTTCAGACAGGCGCAGCGTTTGGACGAGCTGGAGCAGCGTCTGCAACACGCCCGGCGGGTGTTCTATCGGCATGCCGCTTCGCGTTTGGCGGAGCTTAAGGCACACCTGCAACGCCACAGTCCCATGCAGCGTCTCATCCAGGCTCATCTTGCCTGTGATCACCTGAGCCAACGTCTGCGTGCCTCGCTCAGCCTCCTTGTGGAACGGCGGCGCGGGCAACTGACCTCCGTCAGCCGCGCCCTGGATGCCGTAAGCCCCCTGGCCACCCTCGGCCGCGGCTATGCCATTATTAAACGCCAGCCCGATGGCCGCTTGGTGCGTACGGCCAGGGATGTCGCTGTCGGTGATCGCATTGAAGCAAGATTGGCGCAGGGGAGTCTTCTGTGCAGTGTTGATAAAATACATGAGAAATAGATTATTACTTATTGTTTTTATTTTATTTTTTATAAGAATAAGCCACGCGGATACGCTGCCGCAAACCAGCCCCGTGCCGGGTGGCGTGGCCGTCATACCCCTTGCAACCAAGAGTCAGGCCCCTCCCCTCGTCCGCTACGATCAGAAACGGGTCATGGTGCTGCGCACCGAAGGGCGCTGGCAGGCGGTCGTCGGCATCCCTTTGGGTGCACAGCCTGGCATCCATCACCTGGAGGTCGCAGCGGCCAAAAAGACCCGCAGGATTCCTTTCACTGTTAAGGATAAACAGTACGCAACCCAGCGTCTCACCATAACGGACCGGCGCAAGGTGGAGCCCACCCCGGAAGACCTGGCGCGCATCGAGCAGGAGAATAAAAAGATTAGTGCTGCGCTGGCCACCTGGAACGACGCCGGCGTAATCCCGGCCGGCTTCTCGCTGCCGGTGGTTGACGGAAAACCCGGCAACAGCTTCGGCATGCGCCGCATTTTCAATGGCCAGGCGCGCAAACCTCATAGCGGGATGGACATCTCCGCCGACAGCGGCGCCCCCGTGCTATCCCCGGCGCCGGGAACGGTCATCATGACCGGCGATTATTTTTTTACCGGCAACAGCGTTTTCGTGGACCACGGTCAGGGCCTGATCACGCTATACTGCCATCTCGAACAGATTCAGGTCCAGCCTGGCCAGGCTCTTGAACGTGGCGACCGCATCGGCAAGGTAGGCATGACCGGCCGCGCCACCGGACCGCATCTGCACTGGGGGGTGTCCCTGAATCAGGTATCGGTGAATCCTGCATTATTCTTGCAAGGCTACGGCGAAGTGTCTGGCCACTAGCCCGGTTACACGAACCGTTCTGGCATGTTGTTTGCCTCTAGTTTATGCAATAATAATCACGTTATTGATAATTAAAGAACAAGAAATTCATGACCGGCGATTACTCATCTTGGCGCAGCCTGAACTGGGCTTTGGCCGTTATGCTTGGGCTGCTATCGGGCTGCGCGACGCTGCAAAGCACCGAGGAAGACCGCGATCCCTTGGAGGGCGTCAATCGGGGGATATACACTTTCAATGAAAATGTAGACAAGGCGGTCGTCAAACCTCTTGCCACCGTATACCGCGACGCCGTTCCGGAATTCGTCAGGACGGGCGTGGCGAATTTCTTCGGTAATCTCGCTTATCCCATCGTGATAGTGAATGACATGCTGCAAGGAAAAATCACCCAGGGATTGGATGATACGAGCCGCTTCATCACGAACTCCACTTTCGGCCTGCTGGGCCTCCTGGATGTCGCCACGCCCGCGGGCATGCCGACACATAACGAGGACTTCGGACAGACCTTAGGGGTATGGGGTTTCGGTGAGGGCGTTTATATCGTGCTGCCGTTGCTTGGGCCGAGCAACTTGCGTGACTCGGTGGGGCTGGCGGCCGATTATCAGATGGACATACTGAATTACCACAGCGACATGAGTCAACGCAACGTCGCCCGTGGGGGCAGAGCTATAGATACGCGCTCGCGTCTGCTCGGCGCGAGTCGGGTCTTCGAAGAAGCCGCAGCGTTCGATCCCTACGGCTTCGCCCGCGAGGCCTATCGTCAGCGGCGCGCGAATCTGATTAGAGATAACGGCGGCGCGCCAGCGGATGAATTTTTTGAAGAAGAACCCCCCGCTGACATGGCGCCCAAGAAATAGCATCTTAGGCTCTCCACAACGCCGTTTATAACAAACGATTCACCACGGAGGACGCAGAGAAAAATCAAACAGGGTGAACGTATACCTCTGCGTCCTCTGCGGTAAATGTAGTTTTATTGAAAGCTATTTATAACGAATCGTTAGCTCTTCGCGTGCCTCATCAGCCGTTTGCGTTTTGTGCGCTGGCGTTCCGTAAGAACACTCTTACGTCCTTTATACGGATTCTCGCTTGACTTGAATTCCACCCTCACCGGCGTGCCTTCCAATCCAAGCGCATCACGCAAGCTGTTGGCGAGATAGCGCCGGTAGGATTCCGGCACATCTTCCGTTTGGTTGCCGTGGATGACCACCAACGGCGGATTGTGACCCCCTTGGTGCGCATAACGCAGCTTGATGCGCCGTCCGCGCACCAGCGGCGGCGGATGGGCAACCACCACCTTTTCCAAGATACGGGAGAGTTGCGGAGTAGAAAGTTTTTTACTGGCCGAGACATAGGCCCTGTCCACCGAACCGAACAAATTGGCCACGCCCGTGCCGCGCAACGCAGAAATAAAATGGATCTTGGCAAAATCCAGGAACGACAACTTGCGGTCGAGTTCCTGCTTTACACGGCTGCGTTGTTCAAGGTCCAGCCCATCCCATTTATTGACGGCGAGCACCAGCGCCCTGCCCTCTTCCCACACAAAGCCCAGCAAACTTGCGTCTTGATCGGTAATGCCTTGCTGGGCATCCAGCACCAGAATCACCACGTGCGCATCCGCAATCGCCTGCAGCGTTTTAATCACGCTGAATTTTTCCACTGCTTCGATGACCTTGCCGCGCCGCCGCACGCCTGCGGTATCAATCAGCGTGTAGTGCTCCCCCTTACGCTCAAAGGGAACATAAATGCTGTCGCGCGTGGTGCCCGGCTGATCGAAGGCCAATACGCGCTCTTCGCCCAGCATCCGATTTATCAGTGTGGACTTACCCACGTTGGGACGGCCGACGACAGCGACCTTGATTCCCGGAGGCGCTTCTTCTTCGGCTTCATCAGGCTGCGGCAGGCCGGGTGTAGCCAGCACCGCATTCATGAGTTCCGTCACACCTTCGCCATGCGCAGCGGATATGGCATGAGGATCACCCAAACCCAGGCGGTGGAATTCCGCTCCGGCCAGAGCCGTGTTGAGCCCTTCGGTTTTATTCACCACCAGAAAAATCGGCCGGCCCAAACGGCGCAACTTCGCGGCCAATGACTCATCTTCCGCAGTCATGCCTGTGCGGCCGTCCACCAGAAACAGCGTAGCATCCGCCTCGCGCACCGCAAGCAACGATTGCTGAACAACCAATGCCTCCAGCCCCTCTTTTGTCTCACCCAAGCCGCCCGTGTCTATCACCAGACATGAGCGGCCTTCGAGTTCGGCGCCGCCGTACTGACGATCGCGGGTGAGACCGGGAAAATCAGCCACCAACGCCTCGCGCGAACGCGTGAGGCGATTAAACAACGTAGACTTACCGACGTTAGGCCGGCCGACCAAAGCGATGACGGGTTTCATAGTATGTTACTTTATCGGTAGGATTTCGAAATTGGGCTGAGATATTGATATACTGAATACTGCTTCTAAGCAAATGGAGACTGAAGTCATACCAGGAGGTCAATCATGCCTATAGAGCAAGCGCCTATTATTTCACAGTGGTACAAACATCTCGATAAAGGTTACAAGTTTCAAGTGACGGCCGTGGATGATGATGGAGGAACCGTCGAGCTGCAGCACTTTGACGGTGATTTAGAAGAAATAGATATAGATAGTTGGCATGCGATGGACATCGAGCCCATTGAGCCGCCTGAGGACTGGACAGGGCCGATGGACGACATTGAACGCGACGACCTCGGTTATTCTGAAACCGACATGACGGGTGAAGATTGGGGAGAACCGCTCCGCGATGTGGGTAAAGACCCCAAAGAGGAGGAGGGCGAAGGCACTGAACGTTGATGGATCGGCGGCATGCTGGCTTACTTATATTTTGCTACTATGTTCGTCAAGGAGTTTCAGCAATCGGTCAGGCGGGACATAACCCGGCAATAAACTGCCGTCTTCGAGCACCAGTGTCGGTGTTCCGGTCACTCCAATCTTTTTACCCATCTCAAATTCCTGCTTGACGGGGTTCGGGCAGGTCTTGGCCTCGACAGGCTTGTCAACCTTGGCGTCAGTAATCGCCTGATTACGATCCTTGGCGCACCACACCGAGACGGCCTTGTCGTAAGAAGGCGAATCTATCCCGGTGCGCGGAAAGGCCAGGTAACGCACCTGTATGCCCAGTTGGTTGTATTGGGCGATCTCGCTGTGCATCTTCCTGCAAAAGCCGCAGTCAATATCCGTAAAAACGGTAATGGTGTGTTTGACCTGTTTCGGCTCAAATACGATCATGTTGCCCACCGGCACCGTGCTTAACAACTTGAGCCGCGCCTGACCGCGCTTGTCCTCAGTGAGATTTTTTTCCACACTCAGGTCCACCACGTCTCCTTGCAGCATGTAGCGGCCGTCTTTCGAGATGTAAAAGATCATCGTGCCGTAGGTGACTTCAAAATAGCCTGGGATGGGAGATAAACCGATGCTGTCCGGTTTTTGGTCGGGCAGCAGTTCGGCGAGCCGCTTGTTGATGTCAACATTGTCTTCGGCAACCGCTAGAACAGGTAAGCTTAACAACGCGGCCAGCACCATGAAACGTAATGTACTCATAAGCTTCTCCACGTTGTTAATCACGAAAGTTAATATATTGTAGCGGAAGTCCAACCTTGGCATTACGCAACAAGACGATGACGTCTTGCAGATCATCCCGTTTTTTGCCGGTGACGCGCACCTGTTCCCCTTGAATTGCGGTCTGTACCTTGAGCTTGCTGTCCTTGATTAACCGGCTGACCTTTTTGGCCGTCTCGGCATCAATCCCTTGCCGGAGGGTATTTTTTTGCAGTGCCTTGGAACCACTTGTCTCGATCTTGCCTTCCTCAAGGCATTCCAAATCTATACTAGATTTGACCAGTTTGCCACGCAAAATATCCATAATCTGTTTTATTTGAAACTCGTTGTCGGCATGCAGGGTGAGCACATTTTTGGCCTGCTCGACCTCGGCGCCGGTGCCTTTAAAATCAAAGCGTGTCGAGATCTCACGGTTGGTCTGATCCACCGCGTTGGTGAGTTCGTGCATGTTGATTTCAGAGACGATGTCGAAGGAAGGCATGGTTTTCAGCCAAGTACGTTGCAGGCCAAGATAACTGATTCCTTTGCGCCCTCAGCGGTAAAAGATATAAACCTTTCTACCGCAGAGGACGCGGAGGAAAATCGAAAACGCATCGTGTCAGCCTCGTGGATGATGATGGGCATGGAGGTCTTTCAGGCGCTCTCGTGCAATATGAGTATAAATTTGTGTGGTGGATAAGTCACTGTGTCCGAGCAGCAGTTGTACCACACGCAGGTCGGCGCCGTGGTTGAGCAGGTGGGTCGCGAAGGCGTGCCGCAGGGTGTGTGGCGAGAGGTGTTTGGTGATTCCCGCTCGCTGCGCATGATAACGGATACGATACCAGAAGGCCTGGCGCGATAGCACCCCACCCTGCCGGCCCGGAAAGAGCATCGAACTGGTATGCCCGCGCGCGAGTTCCGGGCGCGCCGTCTGCATGTAGCGCTCCAGCCACGCCGCGGCCTCTTCGCCGAACGGCACCAGGCGCTCTTTGTTCCCTTTGCCTGTAATGCGCACCACACCCTGGCGTAGATTGACCTGATTGAATGTGAGCGAGACCAGTTCCGTGACCCGCAGGCCACAGGCATAAAGCAGCTCCAGCATGGCCCGGTCGCGCAGGCCTAGCGGATCTTCTATAACCGGCGCCGCCAGCAAGGTCTCGACCTCTTCCTCGGTAAGTAATTTCGGCAGCGGGCGGCCCAGCTTGGGCGCGGCGATACGCGCACTGGGGTCTTCCGTTATCTTGCCCTCGCGCGTGAGGTATTGGTAAAAGCGGCGCAGTGCGGAGAGCAGGCGCGCGGTGGAGCGCGGACTGAAGTCGCTGCGTGTGCGTGCGGCGAGATAATCCAGCAAATCCGCACGCTGCGCGTTGACTAGATCCCTGTTACGACTGTTTAACCAGCCCGCCAGGATTTGCAGATCGGTGCGGTAGGCGCTGCGGGTATGTTCACTGAGTCCGCGTTCCAGCCACAGCGCGTCTACCACCGTGTCTATAAGCCGCGCATCCGGTCCGCTGATGCCGCCACCGTGCGCAGCGGCGTCAGGCACGCGACTCATGCTCCAGCAGCCGACGCTTGATGCCGAGTGAGGAACCCTTCGTCGCCCCTGAATAGCCGCCCAATCCGTGCGCGGCCAGTACGCGGTGACACGGAATGACTATAGGTATGGGATTGGCACGGCAAGCATTGCCGATAGCGCGCGCGCCGGTGCCGAGTTGTCTGGCGAGCTCACCATACTGAGCGGTGCGGCCCGCGGGCAGTTTGCGCAGCGCCCGCCAAACGCGGCGCTGGAAGGTAGTACCGGAAAGATGCAGTGGAATGGAAAAGCGTGTATGCGGGTCGGAGAAATAGGCCTGAAGCTCGGCAACGATGCGTCGCGCCAAGGGCGAGGCAGGTTTCAGTTCAGATCCTTTGGGCGGCAGAAAGTCTATGCTGGACAAGGCGTCCTGCCGGGTATGCACCCCCAGCCTCACATTCAGGCTGGGGATATAGACTACAGCTTCGTAGTCAGTGCGGGGACGCTTCGTCACGGCGGCTACGATACACCCCTGGCTGGAAGCCGGCCTTACAGCTTTTCCTTGATGCGCGCGGCCTTGCCCTGCAGATCGCGCAGATAATAGAGCTTGGCGCGCCGGACATGTCCGCGCATTTTCACGGAGACGTCTTGGATGCCGGGGCTGTAGGTCTGGAACACGCGCTCCACGCCCTCGCCATGTGACATCTTGCGCACGGTAAAGCTCGAGTTCAGGCCGCGGTTGCGTTTGGCGATGACGATACCTTCAAAGGCCTGCAGGCGTTCGCGCGCGCCTTCCTTGACTTTGACCTGAACCACGACCGTGTCGCCGGGGTTAAAGTCTGGGAGTTTGCGGGACATCTGTTCGGCGTCGAGTTGTGCAATGATCTTATTCATGGTCTATCATCCTGTTCTTCAATAAATTCGTTCAACAGTTTCTGCTGTTCCTGGTCCAACTGCAAATACTTTAACAAATCGGGCCGTCTTACCCAGGTTCGGCCCAGGGCCTGTTTCCGGCGCCAGCGCAGGATGGCCTGGTGATCGCCGCTTAGCAGCACCTCCGGCACCTTTAAGCCTGCGACGTCCTCGGGCCGGGTATAGTGCGGATACTCCAGCAGACCTCCCGCAAAGGAATCGTCCTGCGCCGAATCTTCATGACCCAGCGCGCCCGGCAGGCGGCGCGTCAGCGCATCTACAATAACCATCGCGGCCAGTTCGCCGCCGCTCAACACGTAATCGCCGATGGACCACTCTTGGTCCACTTGTGTGACAATAACGCGCTCATCAATGCCTTCGTAACGCCCGGCCACCAACACCAGTCCAGACAGCGCAGCGAGTTCATTCACGCCCGATTGATCGAGTCGTCTGCCTTGCGGCGAGAGATAAATGACCCGGCTGCCCTCGCCCGCCGCCCCTCGCGCCGCGACGATGGCCGCGGACAGAGGCTCCACCCGCATCACCATGCCCGGTCCGCCGCCGTAAGGGCGGTCATCCACCGTGCGGTGACGGTCTTCGGTGTAATCCCGAGGATTCCAGCAGCTTAGCCGCACGACGCCTCGGTGCACCGCCCGCCCGGTGACGCCGTAATCGGTCAGGGCCTTAAACATGTCGGGAAACAGCGTGACGACCGCTATTTCCACACTAAGAACTTATCCATAAATAAATTTACCGCAGAGGACGCAGAGGAATGCCCTCAAGTAGGGTTTGTTTCTCCTCCGCGCCCTCCATGGTGAAGCCTTTCCATCGCAAGGGACACAGGGGCACTATGTTATGGATATGCTCTAAAACTCCGGGTCCCAATCTACCCGTAAGATTCTGGCTACGGGGTCCGTCTCGCGTATCACGCTGCCCATGATATAAGGGATCAGCCTCTCGCGCTCGCCTTTAACGACCACTACATCGTTGGCCCCGGTTTCCAGGAGATGATCCACCGTACCCAGCTCTACGCCCGTCACGGTAATCACCTTCCAGCCTATAAGATCCGTCCAATAATATTCGCCGGGTTCGAGACGCGGCAGGCTGGAGCGTTCGACCGAAATCTCGGCGCCGACCCAGCGGCTCACCTGTTCACGCGAGGTGCAACCCTCGATCTGGGCGACGATGTTTTTGCCGTGGACTCGGCCGTCTAATACCCGCCGCATCTCCAAAGGCCCCTGCCCCACCTGTATAAACCACGGGGCATAGTCCAAAATATTTTTCTTGGGCTGGGTGTATGAGTACACCTTCAACCAGCCGTGTACACCGTAGGGCCCGATGATGCGCCCTACCGGCACCATTGGGGAATCCGGCGGTGTAGTCAGGCGCTGTGTTGC
Organism: Gammaproteobacteria bacterium; assembly: GCA_016195665.1. NCBI lineage: Bacteria > Pseudomonadati > Pseudomonadota > Gammaproteobacteria > Gammaproteobacteria bacterium. The sequence continues at coordinate 60,632 of JACPZD010000009.1, forward strand.
TTGATGAGGCCAGCCACCCGTTCGGAGGTCTTCGCTCCCTTGGATAGCCAATAATCCACCCGTTCCTTCTGCACCAAAAAACCCACCTCTTGCCCCGCCGCAATCGGGTTATAAAAACCTACCCGCTCGATATAACGGCCGTCACGCTTGTTACGGCTGTCGGTGACGACAATGTTGTAAAAGGGACGTTTCTTGGCGCCGCCGCGGGATAAACGAATTGTTACCATACTGAATCCTCTTGCCTATCATGTTGAGGCGGTTCAAAACCATGAACTGCCTCTGGTTAGCTGATTATTTTAATCAAATTCCGGCCGATAAGGAAGGCTATAAACGGGATTTGTGCCTGTTTTAGAAAGAAGGGCACTTCTAAAAATAGCGGATTTTGGCTTTAGGCAAGGCGGAATTCTGCGAGAAAGCGGAGTGTACACGGCAGTACATGAGCATTTCGAGCAGAATTCCAACGCCGCATAAAGACAAAGGACGCATTTTTAGAAGCGCCCAGGAATACGGCCTTTTAGGCCGCGTATAAGCTTGGCCATACCGCCTTTGGAGACTTGTTTCATCATCCGTTGCATCTGTTCAAATTGTTTCAGCATGCGGTTTACGTCCTGTATCTGGGTGCCGGAGCCTGCGGCAATGCGGCGCTTGCGGGAACCCTTGATGAGATCCGGCTTGTGCCGTTCCTGGGGTGTCATCGAATTGATCATCGCCTCCAGGCGTTGGGTTTCGCGGTCATTGATCTGGCTCTTCACCGCCTCCGGGACATTGGACATGCCGGGCAGCTTGTCCATCAGACCCGCCATGCCACCCATCTTGCGCATCTGGCGCAGTTGATCGCGGAAGTCCTCCAGATCGAAGCCTTTGCCCTTCTTGAGCTTGGTGGCGAATTTCTCGATGTGCTGATGATCCACAGTGTGCTGAGCCTCCTCGATGAGGCTCAGCACATCACCCATCCCCATGATGCGCGAGGCGATGCGGTCGGGATAAAAGGGCTCCAGGGCCGTGGTCTTCTCACCCGTGCCCAGAAACTTGATGGGTCTGCCGGTGATGTGCCGGATCGAAAGCGCGGCGCCGCCGCGCGCGTCGCCATCGGTCTTGGTGAGAATCACACCGGTCAGGGGCAAGGCGGCGTGGAAGGCGGCGGCGGTATTGGCGGCGTCCTGACCGGTCATGCTGTCCACCACGAACAAGGTCTCCACCGGCAGCAGTGCCGCATGCAGACGGCGGATTTCATCCATCATATCGGCGTCTATGTGCAAACGCCCCGCGGTGTCTACAAGCAATACGTCCAGCAATTGTTTGCGCGCGTGTTCCAACGCCGCTAGCGCTATCACCACCGGATCTTGGGAAGCATCGCTGGAAAAGAAATGGACGCCGACATCCCCGGCCAGGACTCGAAGCTGCTCGATGGCGGCCGGGCGGTAGACATCGGCGCTCACCACCAACACCGACTTTTTCTTGCGCTCCTTGAGCCAGCGCGCCAGTTTGGCGACGGTGGTCGTCTTGCCGGACCCTTGCAGACCGGCCATAAGAATCACCGCAGGGGGCGGGACATGGAGATCCAGTTCTTCGTTCGACTCGCCCATCACCCTGACAAGCTCGTCGTGCACGATCTTGATGAGCGCCTGACCGGGCGTCAGGCTCTGCATGACCTCCTGGCCCACGGCGCGCGCGCGCACATGCTCCACAAACTCACGTACCACGGGCAGGGCGACATCCGCCTCCAGCAAGGCCATGCGCACCTCGCGCAGGCTGTCCTTGATGTTGTCTTCGGTGAGGCGCCCCTGTCCGCGCAGATTTTTCAGCGTGCGGGCAAGGCGATCGGTCAGGGTGTCAAACATGAGTAATAAAGGAAACTCTGAAAAATATATCGCCAACCGCCAAGGCGCCAAGGTCACCAAGAAAAAAGGCTTGAATTTGTAAAGAAAAGTCTTGGCGTTCTTGGCGTCTTGGCGGTTCAACATGCATAAATCAGAGCTTCCTAAAGTATTATGGAGAAACGAGATCTTCTGAAAAACGCATTATAACCTTGAGGCCGGGGTGATTATCGGTAAGTTCCAGTTCGGCGTGATGCAACTGCGCGACGGCGCGCACCAGGCTCAAACCCAACCCGCTGCCGGGTGTGCTGCGGCTTGTGTCCAGGCGCACGAAGCGCTCCAGCGCTTGTTGCCGCAACGCCTCCGGGATGCCCGGGCCGTTATCGGCCACGCTGATTTCAAATTTATTATTATAGCGTGCGGCTGTGATCTCGATAAGTCCGCCCGGCGGCGTGTATTTGATGGCGTTGTCGAGCAGATTGGAAAGCGCCTGCGCAAGCAACTGGCGGCTGCCGTAAAGGCTGAGGCCTTCCTGAATACGGCTGCTGAATGTATGGTTGCGATCCTCGGCGAGAGGTTGATAGAGCTCGGCGATGTCGCGCACGATAGCGCTGAGATCCACTTTCTCCCAATCATTGCGGCGTCCGCCGGCTTCCGCATGGGCGATGCCGAGCAGGGCGTTAAACGTGTCGAGCAGCCTGTCCACCTCGGCAAGCGACTGCTCCATCACGCTGCGGTATTCCTCGACGGGGCGTTCGCTGAGTTGCGCAAGTTCCAGCCGGCTGCGCAGACGGTTGAGCGGGCTGCGCAAGTCATGGGCGATGCTGTCGGTGACCAGGCGCGTTGCGTCCATGAGCTGTTCGATCTGATCCAGCATCCGGTTGAGACTCTCCGCCAGCTCGTCGAACTCGTCGCCGCTGCCCGTCAGAGATATGCGCCGGGCGAGATGCCCGGCCATGATCGCCCGGCTGGTGCGGTTGATGCCGTCTATGCGATGCAGCACATTGCGGCTCATCACCAAGCCGCCCAGCAAACCCAGGGTAAGCGTGATGCCGAGCGCCCATAGCAGTGTGAGCAACGTGTAGCGGCGCAACTCTTCTCGCTCGTGCAGCTCACGCCCCACCACGAGGTAGTAACCGCCGGGTAAGGCAGTCGTCAATATCCGCGCCCGATGAGCTTCCTCTTCCTCATCATGATGATTGCCGTTGGCGGACAGTGCGATGCGGGACCAGCCGGCGCCAGGAGGCGACACGCCGGTCCAGACCTTTATGTTGCCGGCCAGTTGCGTTTGACCCGGGCTTGCTAAAAGATAAACACGCTCCGTTTCATCTCCCGCCGCGCCGCGGCGATCTATACTGCGGCGCAGCTCATCAAGCCCGCCCTGACGATACATATCGCGCAAGGCATCGGCCTCCGCCGCAATTCCCATATCCGTCTGCTGGTCCATATAGCGGGTGGTGGTCCAATAAATAAACCCCAGCAGTACGGTGTTGGAGATTCCGAACAGGCCGACATACAAGAGGGTCAGGCGGAACGCTGTAGTGCGTAACAGATTTACTGAGAAGTTCATAATTAAAGGGACACTTTCCTGCACGCCCCCGCCCCTTGTTTAGGGGGCGGGACAGGGTGGGGGTAAGTAAAACAGTTTTCTACTAAGGGATCACAAAGTAAGTCCAGATTGCTTACTTTGTGATCCCTTAGTAGGCGGGCGCACGCAGGCAATATCCCGCCCCGCGCACAGTGTGCAAGAGAGGCGTAGCAAAACTTTTGTCTATCTTCTGGCGTAAGCGGCTGATGTGGACATCAATGACGTTGGTCTGCGGATCGAAATGGTAATCCCAGACCTTTTCGAGCAACATGGTGCGTGTCACCACCTGGTTGCTGTGGCGCATCAGGTATTCCAGCAAACGGAATTCCCTCGGTTGTAAATCTATGCGCTGCCCGTTGCGCGTCACGGTACGGGCGAGCAGGTCCATTTCCAGGTCTGCTACACGCAAGCGGCTGTCAACGCGGGCCTCGCTGCCGCGGCGCAGCAACGCCTCGATGCGCGCCACCAGCTCGGAAAAGGCATAGGGTTTGGTGAGATAGTCATCGCCTCCCGCTTGCAGACCCTTGACTCTGTCATCCACCTCGCCAAGCGCGCTTAGTATCAGCACCGGCGTATGTTTGCCGTTGTCACGTAAGGACTGAATCAGCGAGAGTCCATCAAGACCGGGCAGCATGCGATCAACCACCAGCACATCGTAACTTTCGGTCATGGCAAGGTGCAATCCTTCCTTGCCGTCGGCGGCAAGGTCTACGACATAACCCTGCTCCTTCAGTCCCTTGGCAAGATAGTCCGCCGCCTGCCGGTCATCCTCTATAATCAATATACGCATGCTCTAAATAATAGAGCATAGAACATTTCGATGGAATTACCAATTGTTAATGTTGCGGCAAGGGTTAAGTAATAGGATGTCAGGCATTCTACTCCCCAGCGCTGAATGGTTCAGCGTTTACAACACTTGGAGGTAGGTATGAAATTGAACAACTTGATATTGAGCGCTGCGATTGCTGCCGCATTGGGTATAATATCCGCGCCCGCGGTATTTGCAAGTGACCACGGCAAGGGTAAGGAGACGGAAAAGGCCGAATCCAGCAACGCTGCCAATCATAGTGAGAGGCACGACACCGACAACAAAGGCAAACTGGAGTCCGAAAAGCACGATCAAGATTCTACGGATAGCGACTCCGAGAAAAACGATGACTCCGAAACGGAATCAGAAAACTCGGCTTTAGATTCCCTGTAATCCCATCAGCAGCATGTTTGGAACATGCCGGGCAGTGCAAACTGCCCGGCATATTTAACAGGAGATGTTCATGACCAGCCGGCACAAGCCGATGCCCCAACAGTGGGACTGGGTCACCCGTTTTCTGCATTTCGGGTTGGCCATCACGGTAACTCTGCAACTGCTCAACAGCTTGGTTATTGAAAAACCCAAACCTGGACACCCTTTATCTGGATTCGAGGCGCTTATGTTTGATATACACGAGTGGCTCGGCATAACAGCTTTTGCCATCGTACTGCTGCATTGGGCGTGGAGCCTGTGGGGGTTGGGGGGCTATGGAGTACGCCATCTGCTCCCTTGGAACAGGGAGGGGCGCGCCGAAGTAGTCACGGGTCTGCGCGAGGTCTTCAAGGGAAGACTGTCATCCGGAGGCCCCAAGGACAAACTTTCCGGCCTTATTCATGGACTGGGTTTATTGGCCGTGCTAGGCGCTGCCACCACGGGCGCCGTATTGTTCTTTTTTATGCCTGAGGACGGCAAGCTTACTATGCTCACCGGTGCAGCGAGCGAGCTGCACAAATTCATTTCCACCTTTGTGTGGATCTATTGGGGCGGCCATGTCGGCATGGGGCTACTGCATTATTTCGTCTCACGTGACGAGGCGCTACCGCGCATGTTTTCTCTTTCTCCAAGCAAGAAGTAATCTTTATTCTAATGTTGGAAACGGTGTTGGAGGTTTATGAATCTTCGCGCCCCGTAGAGCCGGACTCAATATGAAAACGGTGAAGAAAGCGATGAATGATGGGCGCAAAAAGAATCGCCGCAATCATGATAAGCGCAAGGCCGCTGTATAGCGCGTAAACACCCGCGAACACCTTGCCCGCAAAGGTCTGCATGGGAGCAAGCGGGCCCATGCCGGACAATATCATCGCCGCATTGGCAAAGGCATCCACCCAAGGCATCTGCTCGAAATGATGATAACCGAGTACCCCCACCAGTAGTGATATGAAAACGAGCAGCAGGCCTGAAGCCGTGCTGAGGATAAGCCGGCGGACGAACGCCGGCCAGGGTAAGAGCGGGTGGGTGTGGTGTTCGAACATGGTCAATCTCGGCTAACCACTCAAATGAACAGATGCTATGCCGCGTGGTTTGCTATAGTTTCGTTAATACCCGATCTACCGCAGAAAGCGTTGCGTTGATTTCGTTGTCGCCATGAGCGGCTGAGACGAAACCGGCTTCGAAGGCGGAAGGCGCGAGATAGACGCCCTCTTCCAGCATGCCGTGGAAAAATTTTTTGAAGCGCTCAACGTCACAGGCTATGACTTGCGCGAAATTGTGAACAGTGGTTTCTGCCGTGAAAAATAATCCGAACATCCCGCCTACTTGATTCGAGGTTAAAGGAACACCCGCTTTTTTTGCACGTTCTTTGATGCCGTCGGTTAAGCGCTTTGTTGTTGCGCCGAGTTTGGAGAAGAAATCGGGTTGAGAGATCAGATCGAGCGTGGCAAAGCCCGCCGCCAGCGCCACCGGATTCCCCGACAGCGTGCCGGCCTGATAAACGGGCCCCAGCGGGGCGATGTGCCGCATGATGTCTTTGCGGCCGCCGAAGGCGGCGACCGGCAGCCCGCCGCCGATGACCTTGCCGAGCGTGGTGAGATCCGGCCTGATGCTATAGAGTTGCTGCGCGCCACCCAGGGCAACGCGAAAACCGGTCATGACTTCATCGAAGATCAGTACGCTGCCGTATTCATTACACAGACTACGCAGGCCCTCTAAGAATCCCGGCAGCGGCGGCACGCAATTCATATTGCCCGCCACAGGCTCGACGATGACGCAGGCGATGTCTTTGCCGTAACGATAAAAGGCTGCGAGCGCCGGCTCAATTTCATTATAGGTGAGCGTGATCGTATGCTCGGCGAGCGCCGCAGGAACACCGGCGGAACTCGGCACCCCGAGCGTGAGCGCACCGGAGCCTGCCTTGATGAGCAGCGAGTCGGAGTGCCCGTGATAGCAGCCCTCGAATTTCACGATCTTGTCGCGCTTGGTAAAACCGCGCGCCAGACGCAGCGCGCTCATAGTCGCCTCGGTGCCGGAGCTGACCAGCCGCACCATCTCGATGGAGGGCATCAGCGCGCAAATCTTTTCCGCCATCTCGACTTCAATCGCGGTGGGCGCACCGAAGCCCAGACTGCGCGCGGCGGCCTCCTGCACCGCCTTGACGACTGCGGGGTGGGCGTGACCGGCTATCATCGGGCCCCAGGAGCCGACGTAATCAATATAACGGTTATCGTCTTCATCAATCAGATACGCGCCTTCGCCCCGCTTGAAGAATAACGGTTCGCCGCCTACGCCACGAAAGGCGCGCACCGGTGAATTGACGCCGCCCGGGATGTGTTGCTGGGCCTGCAAAAAAAGCGCGTGCGATCGGGACGTGTTCATTTTCTTCTCACAGTTGAAAAAGTTTTGTGTAACGGTTTGCGGCAGAGGTCACGTCCGGATGGCCGAACAGGCCATGTATCACCGCCAGCATGTCGGCGCCCGCCTCGATGAGCGCCCTGCCGTTTTCAGGCGTGATGCCGCCGATGGCTACGATGGGGATGGATATTTTTTTTCTGACCTCGCGTAACAAAGAGAGGTCCGCCGACACGGCATTGGGTTTGGTGAGCGAGGCGAAGAAGCGTCCGAAGGCGACGTAATCGGCGCCGGCGGCCTGCGCCTCCAGGGCACTCTCCAGCGAGTTGTAACACGACACGCCGATCAAGGCGCGCGGCCCCAGCACTGCCCGCGCCTCGCCGAGGCTCGCGTCATCGCGCCCGATATGGACACCGTCGGCGCCGACGATCCCGGCCAGAGCAACGTCGTCGTTGATAATCAAAGGCACACCGTGACGCCTGCAAAGTGCGAGCAAAGCGCGCGCCTCTTCGCTACAGCACAGCGGGTCGGGTTCCTTGGAGCGGTATTGAACAACCGATGCGCCGCCCTGGATGGCTTGTGCGACGCGATCCATCAGATCACTGCCTATCAGGCCGGTATCGGCAATCGCATAGAGTCCACGCCATTGCGTTTTAGCATTGCCACAGCTATGCACGGTCTGATTCATGGACATCTCATGTGTCCTGACCTTCTTCGTTGCGCGCCCAGTACAAACGGTTCGGCAGATAGCCTCCCTTACCGATGCGATAACCGTATTTGAGTGTCTCCCAGGTATAATGTTGCGCTTCGTACACGGCGGTGAACGGTTCCAGTCCGTGCGCCAGCATGCCGGCGATGGCGGACGACAGTGTACAACCTGAACCGTGGTAGTTATAAGGCAAACGTTCCCACGTAAATGACTCGAGCCGGCGGCGATTGCCATACAGGTTATTGACGACCTCGGGGGTATCCTCGTGCGTGCCGGTGACGAGCACGAATTCGCTGCCTTGATCCATGAGTTGTTGCGCGCAGGCCTCCAGGGTATCCGCCCCGGACGCCAGCATCCGCGCCTCAAGGCTGTTCGGCGTCAACACCGTCGTCAAAGGCAGCAGCAACGAAATCATGGCGTCTTGCAGTGAACTGTCGGCCAGGGGGTGGCCGCCGCCCGCGGACAACACCGGGTCAAGAACAACAGGGATATTGGGATAATCTCTCAACAAGGTGTGTATCGCCTCGGCGTTCTCGCGCGTGCCGATCATTCCGATTTTGAAGGCGGCCGGAGGCATTTCCTCCAGCACCGCCCGCGCCTGCTCGATCACCAGGGTTGCGCTCATGGCCGAATACTCTATGACATCATGCGTGTTCTGCACGGTGACGGCGGTGATCACCGGCGCTGCCTGGCAACCCATGCTGGCCAGCGTTTCGATGTCGGCTTGGATTCCGGCTCCGCCGGTGGGGTCGTTACCCGCGAAGACCATCACCAGCGGCACTGCCTGTTGCTTGCTATTCATGTACGCGATTTTACAGCATGTTGGGGCGCTAGCAATTAAAGATGATGTCGTCCATCCATTTAGATCGAGATATAATAGGGTAACAATAATCCTTATTGGAAACTATGAAGACTTACATGTGTGTCATTTGCGGCTTTATCTACGATGAGGCCGCCGGATTGCCCAGCGAAGGCATTCCTCCGGGTACAAAATGGGAAGACCTCCCGCTCAATTGGGTCTGCCCGGAATGCGGGGCCCGCAAGGAAGATTTTGAAATGGTGGAGATTTAGCCGCCCGTCTGACGCAACTTCCGCCACACCAGCGTGCGGTTATTGACGGGCATCTCATAGTCCTTCAGCAATATCATATCTTGCGCGTGAGCCAGGCTATCCAGCGCTTCGAAGTCCCGGATGCCGCTTGACGGCTCGCGCGCCTTGAGCCATTGATCGAAGCGGACGTTGCTGTCGCTCGTATAGCAGCCGCGATAATTGAAGGGCCCGTAAAGGGCGAACACCCCGTTGTCCTGCAAGGCCGAGCCCACACCCGCGAACATCCGTTCCACCTGCGGCCAGGACAGGATGTGCGCGGTATTGGCGCTGAACACGGCGTCGAAGCGTTGCTCAGGCCAATGCTCATCGTCCACATCCAGTCTGATCGGCGGATGCACATTGGGCAGCCGGTACTCGTCCAGCCACATCATGATACCCGCGTGATGACCGGCGAGATCACTGGGCTGCCAAATGAGATGAGAAAGCTGCGATCCAAAATACACGGCATGCTGGCCCGTCCCGCTGCCGATCTCAAGCACGGTGCGGCGATCCTTGAATACTTCCCGCAACACCTTCAGGATCGGAACCTTGTTCTGGTCGCAAGCCTCGGAGTAGGGTTTCATGGCGGTGTATAACGTATTGAGCAGCGCGGGCCGCAGACCCCACAGGTAAGGCTGCTGCTCGTTGAAAGAGAAAACGGTGATCCCAGCATAGCATAGTGCGATGGCAGCACCATCACCGTCGCGGCTCACTATAATTCCCCACCAGCCGGTACAGGCGCACATAGCGAATTTCTCGTGGCTAATCATGGTTGAATATTCACCACATAATGGTGAATATTCAACCATGTACTCGCGAAATATTGAATCGGATTTACGTGCGGCATTGGCCGACACCCGGGTGGTGCTGCTAAACGGTGCGCGCCAGACTGGTAAAAGTACCCTGGTCACAGCCTTGTCCGGGGAGTTGGGCGCTGACTACGTCACCTTGGACGATGCCACGGTGCTGTCTGCCGCGTCCACCGATCCGGCAGGCTTCCTCAAGGGTCTGAGCAGCAGGGCGGTGATCGATGAGGTGCAGAAAGCCCCAGCGTTGTTTCCGGCCATCAAGACCCTAGTGGATACCGATCGGCGTCCGGGCCGGTTTCTGCTGACGGGTTCGGCCAATGTGCTGATGTTGCCGAAGATATCGGAATCGCTGGCGGGCCGGATGGAGATCATTACTCTCAACTCCTTGTCGCAGGGCGAATTGCTGGGGCGGCGGGAGCGTTTTATTGATGGCGTATTTGCGGCAAAGATCTCGGCCTTGGCGCGGGAGGATGCGCGGGACTTGGCGACCCTCGTCCTGGCCGGGGGCTATCCGGAGGCGGTGCAACGCACCGCGGGCAAGCGCCGCGCAGCGTGGTTCGCCTCCTGCATGACCGCCATCTTGCAACGTGACGTACGCGACCTGGCGCATATCGAAGGACTCACCGAAATGCCGCGCCTGCTGACTCTTTTGATACGGCTGGTAGAACAGTTCGTGGCAGGCGACTGGTTGGTGATTCCGTCACTCTTTCATCAGGAGCCGCTGCGCAAGCGCATATTGCTTGCGCTCAATGTTGACATCATTGTGCATCACCTTCTGCGCTTTTTACGCGAGCAGAACCAGGAGCGCATCGAACCGGTGTTCGACGAAGAATCGCCGATAGGGTCAACGCGCCATATGCGCACTTGGTACACAACAAAGGTTTGTTACCCGACGCAGAAATCACAGATCAGTCACATGATAGCCGACAGTGCTTGGGAACAGTACGCCGCCAACGTGCTGGAAAAAAGTGATCGGGTTACCGCCTACGCAAAAAACGACCATCTGGGCTTCCAAGTCTACTACTTGTGGAATGGCGCACGGCGGCGCTTCGTTCCGGACTTCCTGATTCGGCTCGCCAACGGCAAGACGCTGGTGCTGGAAATCAAGGGCGAGGATTCCGAACAGAACCGCGCCAAGCGCGAGGCGCTGGATGCTTGGGTGAAAGGTATGAACGCGAAAGGTGGGTTTGGAACGTGGTGTTGGGATGTTGCATTTCAGCCAGCGCAAATCCATGACATCATTTTAAAACACACGGATGAGGGGTTAAAGAGAGCCACCCCTCGATAGGAAAATGCCGAAAGAGGATACGGTGCTGCTATGAGACTGCCGAAGAATCCGTTCCATCCGGGGGAAGTCTTGCGGGAAGAGTTCCTGGAACCGTTGGACGTAACCCAAAGCGCCTTGGCCGAGAAGCTGGGTTGGCGCCGTACGCGGTTGAATGATCTCCTCCAGGGCAAGCGCGGCATCACGGCCGATGCGGCGCTGGATCTCGCCAAGGCGCTCAATACCTCGCCGAAACTCTGGATGAACCTTCAGGCCACCTGGGATTTGGCACACGCTGTCAAGCGCCGGCACGCGGCCTGATTTTTTCCATTTTAGCCCGAAGGGGATAGCCCTTTTCCCGGATCTAGGCCTGCCATTGATAGGAGCCGCGCTTTCTGAAGGTCGCCACTGCTCCACTCATTGTCGTGCGTCAGGGGATGTAATCAGCGAGCTTATCAAGCACGGCATCTTACGTTTGTCGGCTGTACTCCAATTTGTACTCCACGCTCTCCGTTCCATGGCGTTTTGATATTGCCTGTGGCTGCTTTTGGAGCACAGGCTAAAAATGAAGGCTTCGTAATTTCTTGAATTTGGTGGGCGATGCAAGGCTCGAACTTGCGACCCCTGCCGTGTGAAGGCAGTGCTCTACCACTGAGCTAATCGCCCTGCAGACCGTGGAATTTTACGTGTCTGGGCGTGCAGCGTCAAATTATGCTGCCTTTGCTTGATAGCTGTTAAAATAGCGCAGTTCCCAATTGTGACGTTAACCATGAGCATCCGCACCCGTTTCGCCCCCAGTCCCACCGGCTACCTGCATGTCGGCGGCGCGCGCACCGCGCTGTATTCCTGGCTGTACGCGCGCAAACACGGCGGCACGTTTATCCTGCGCATCGAAGACACCGACCTCGAACGCTCCACCGCGGAGTCGGTGAATGCGATTCTGGAAGGCATGACCTGGCTCGGACTGGAATACGACGAAGGCCCGTTTTACCAAACGGAACGTTTTGAACGCTACCGTGCCGTGATTCAACAATTGCTCGACGAAGGAAAGGCCTACCACTGCTATTGCAGCAAAGAAGAGCTGGATGCGATGCGCGCCGAACAACTGTCCCGCAAGGAAAAGCCGCGTTACGACCGGCGCTGGCGTGACTCCAAGGCCACACCGCCGCAGGGCGTTCCACCGGTGGTGCGCTTCAAGAATCCTTTGTCCGGCGACGTGGTGGTCAACGATCTTATCAAGGGCGCCGTTGTGTTCCAAAATGACGAGCTCGACGATCTCATCATCGCGCGCGCCGACGGCACGCCGACCTACAATTTCACCGTGGCGGTGGACGACTGGGACATGGGCGTCACCCATATCATCCGCGGTGACGATCATCTCAATAATACGCCGCGCCAGATCAATATCCTCAAGGCGCTCGGCGCCAAACCGCCCGCCTACGCCCACGTGCCGATGATCCTGGGTTCCGACGGACAGCGGCTGTCCAAGCGTCACGGCGCCGTGAGTGTGATGCAATACCGCGAGGACGGCTTTTTGCCCGAGGCGCTGCTCAATTATCTGGTGCGGCTCGGCTGGGCGCATGGCGATCAGGAGATCTTCTCAATTGACGAGATGATCGAGCTGTTCGATATCAAGGACGTCCATCGCGCCGCGAGCGCCTTTAATACGGAAAAACTGCTGTGGCTGAATCAGCACTACATCAAGATCTCCGACCCCGCGCATATCGCCCATCACTTGAGCTGGCACATGGGCAGGCTGGGTGTGGACCCCGCGCAGGGACCGGACTTGGTGGAAGTGGTCAAGGCACTGCGCGAACGCGCCAAGACCCTGGTCGAAATGGCGCAGGCGGCCACGTTTTTTTACCAGGACTTCGAGAGTTATGACGAAAAGGCGGCGGCCAAGCATCTTACCGGCGAAGTGGCGGAAGCCCTGTCGGAGCTACACGACAGCCTCGCACATGTGAGTGACTGGACACAGGAGGCCATCCACCAGACGATAACCGATGTCGCCGCTCGGCAAGGACTTAACATGGGCAAGCTTGCCCAACCCCTGCGCGTTGCGGTCACCGGTAAGGCCGCCTCGCCGCCTATTGATGTCACTGTACATCTGCTCGGACGCGAAGTGACTCTGCAACGTCTAAGGGACGCGCTTGTCCACATCCGTGCGGCTGGTTGAACAGCAGATTTATTGACGCTAGGGGCAACTACATCGTAAAATGCAAAGTTATTGTCGGCTTGGGGCCATAGCTCAGATGAGGCGCCCTCATCCCCATCCCTTCTCCCCTAGGGGAGAAGGGGGCGAGCCGAGGCGCTATGCGCGTTTTGTATGATTTGGGGCCATAGCTCAGCTGGGAGAGCGCTTGCATGGCATGCAAGAGGTCGGCGGTTCGATCCCGCCTGGCTCCACCAACCTCAACCTGTGACGTACACGGATGCTCTAATGTCGCGTGAGGCAGGATGCCGGGAGCGATCATACCTATACAATTCAAATTTCATAGTCCCCATCGTCTAGAGGCCCAGGACACTGCCCTTTCACGGCGGCGACAGGGGTTCGAATCCCCTTGGGGACGCCAGATTAAAAAGGGGCCTTGGGTTTTATCCAAGGTCCCTTTTTTAATCTGCTATTCATATGGCAATTCGAATCCCTCCCGGCATCCTGCCTCACGCGACATTAGTACATCCGTGTACGTCACAACAAGCGCCCGGCGCGCACCAAACGCTTGCTCCAGTAGCCGTTATCGAGTGTCTCCACGGAAACCTGTTTGCCAGAAACAGGGGCGTGGATAAACTCATTACCTCCCTGATAGATGCCCACATGCGAAACACCACGACCGTTGATCTCGAAAAAGAGCAGATCGCCGGGCAGCAAGTCATCAAGTGTCACTGGCTGAGCTTGCCGGAACAGCCCGGCTGTGGTGCGCGGGAGATTTTGAATTCCCACCTGCTGATAGGTGTACAGCACCAGTCCGCTGCAATCAAAACCGCGCGGGGTAGCGCCCCCCAGCCGGTAGGGTGCGCCAATCATTTGTTGGGCAACCAATACGATATCGGCGCGTTGCTGCGCTTCGGGCGAAGGATAACTCTGTGATAGGCGCGGAGGCGTACTGCAGCCTGCCAACATGAGTAACGTCACGCAAAATAGAGCGCCATAGTGGGAGCGAAGAGAGACCGCCCAACCCTTATTGTCACGAATTGTATCCATGAACCAGGCGGTCTCTCCCTCATCCGGCCTTTCGGCCACCTTTGACGTACAGGGAGGGACTAATGTCGCGGGAGGCAGGACGCCGGGAGCGACCTCCCGCAGGCGGGAGAAGGAGAGTCGGTGCAGCCTTCGGCCGCAGGTTTCTGGGTGGGTAACAGGCGGGATGCGTACCGATTGCATTCTTGAATACCCCTTCAGAGAAGCTGGTCTAAGCTAACCCAGGGTACCCTAAAAATCAAGCCGGACAAGGCTTCGAACCTGTTTAAGACCATCGTGTCAAACCTATAACAAGCACGTATACTGAGCAACCCATGGTTACAAAATCCCCGGTTCATCGCTTGCCGCCTCTGCGCTGGTATAGCCTGCTGTTTATAAGTCTGCCTATCTTGCTGATAGCGTTCGGGGTATACGTCGTCTATCTCGATCATACCGTCCAGGTTCAGTTTGAAGGCAAACGCTGGGCCTTGCCCGCGCGCGTGTATGCGCGACCCCTGGAATTGTTTCAAGGCATGAAGCTCAACCCTGAGATCCTGGCCGCAGAGTTGAATGATTTGGGTTATGTGCAAGTGACTCAACCTGAAGGACCCGGGGCCTATTCGCGCTCATCCGGTGGCGTACAGGGAGGAACTAATGTCGCGGGAGGCAGGACGCCGGGAGCGCCCGCATTTCGTTTGGTGACACGCAGCTTTCGATTCTGGGACACCAGCGAAGCTTCACAACCGGTCACGATAGCCTTTGACGGCGACACGCTGAGCGCACTGCAAAATACCCGGACCGGCGCACGGCTCGACCTGGTCCGTCTCGATCCGCTGCTGGTCGGCGGCATCTACCCGGCGCATCACGAAGACCGTGTCCTGGTGCAGGTCAAGGAGGTGCCGCCGCTGCTCATCAAGGCGCTGATTGACGTAGAGGATCGCCGTTTTTATAAACACCACGGCATCAATATCGTCTCTATATTACGCGCCATGTGGGCCAACTTGCGCGCCGGTTCCACGGTGCAGGGGGGCAGTACGTTGACTCAGCAGTTGGTGAAAAATTTCTACCTTACCTCCGACCGCACCCTCAGCCGCAAACTCAACGAAGTCATCATGGCGGTGCTGCTGGAGATGCACTATTCCAAGGACGAAATCCTGGAGGCCTATCTCAATGAAATATTTTTGGGCCAGGACGGTCAGCGCGCCATTCATGGTTTCGGGCTGGCCAGCCAATTTTATTTTGGCCGGCCCTTGAATGAACTGGATGTCTCCCAACTCGCCCTGCTGGTGGGGATGGTCCCCGCCCCCTCGATTTACGAGCCGCGGCAACACCCGCAGCGCGCGATCGCAATACGGAATCGCGTCCTGGACGCCATGCTCACGCAACAGGATATCACCGCCGCACAGGCGGCCAAGGCCAAACAGGCGCCGCTCGGCGTGACCGCTAAACCCCCTGCGGGGATCTCGCCCTACCCCGCCTTCATGGATCTGCTGCGGCGCCAAGTGCAGCATGACTATAAGGAGGAGGACCTTACTTCGGAAGGCCTGCAAATCTTTACCGCGTTTGACCCGCAGATACAGCGCGTGGCGGAATGGGCCTTGGCGAATCGTATCGCAGCCCTGGAAAAGGCCTACAAAATTCCCGAGGGAAAGTTAGAAGGCGCAGTGATCGTGACCGACACCCAGAATGGCGAAGTGCTTGCGATGGTGGGCGGGCGCGATGCGCGCTACACCGGTTTCAATCGGGCTCTCAATGCGCAACGCCCGATAGGTTCATTGATGAAGCCGGTTATTTATCTCACCGCCCTCGCCCAGCCGCAAAAATATACGCTCGTCACCCCCTTGGATGACGGCGCCTTTACCCTGAAAAACACCGGTGGCAAGCCGTGGTCACCGCAAAATTACGATCATCAGTCACACGGGGAGGTCCCTTTATACCTGGCACTGGCGCATTCTTATAATATATCTTCGGCGCGCCTGGGGTTAAAAGTGGGCGTCCCCCGTGTATTGAAGACCCTTTACGCCCTCGGTGTCACGCGCGAATTTCCGGCCTATCCATCTACCTTGTTGGGCGCCATCGAGCTGAGTCCGTTAGAGGTTACCCAGTTTTACCAAACCCTGGCGAGCGGCGGGTTCCGCACACCGCTGCGCGTCATTCGCGACGTGCTCACCACGCGCGGAGAGCCGCTGCAACGCTACCCGCTCTCGGTAGAGCAGGCCGCAGATCCGGCCCCGGCATTTCTGGTCACGCGCGCCATGCAGGAGGTGGTGCGTAGCGGCACCGCGCGGGCGCTTGAGCAAACCCTTCCCGATCTGGAGCTGGCGGGGAAAACCGGAACTACCGATGACTTGCGTGATAGCTGGTTTGCAGGCTTCAGCGGGAAACACCTGATTGTGGTGTGGCTGGGGCGCGATGATAATGAGCCCACGGGCTTAAGCGGCGCGAGTGGAGCGCTCAAGGTGTGGGGTGATATCATGAAGGCAATTAACAGCGAGCCTTTACGGCTTAGCCTGCCCGCCGACGTGGAGCTGGCGAGCGTGGACCCGCAAACTCAAATGCGCCTGGAACCCGGCTGTCCGGCGGCGGTCGAATTGCCGTTTATCAAGGGCAGCGTACCGCAGGATTACGCACCTTGCAGCGGGGATTTCCCCGGAGTGATCGAGGATACTTTTGACGCTATAAGGAATATTTTTCAGTGATGATGAGATTGCGTATTTTTTATTACAGGTTGTGGAAGCTGGCCACGGCGAGTCTGTTGCTAGGTTTGGTATCGTTGCCGGGGTGCTCACTGGTTCCGACCACGCAGTCTGCCGGTGCGCCGATAGAGGATCGCACGACCGGCGCGACTGCCGAACCCGCTCTACCGGAAGATCAGCAACCCTCTGACGCCGAGTCCGGTGTACAGGTCACGCCTCTGGGCTCTCCTCAGGCCGTCCGTCCGCAGTCCGGCGGTGGAGCGCGCGCAGCCGCCGAGAGTTCCACTCCGCGTTCGGGTTCCGCCGTGGTGGCGCTGCTCGACAACGCCGGACAACAGACACGCTCCGGCGATCTCGACGCAGCAGCGGCTGCGCTGGAGCGCGCGTTGCGTCTGGAGCCGCGCAATCCGGAGGTCTGGAGCCGACTGGCCGGGATACGCCTGCAGCAGAGTCAATTCGATCAGGCCGTTAACCTGGCGTCCAAATCAAACACACTGGCCGGGAACAATCCTACCCTCGTGGCGCGCAACAACAGAATCATTGCGCAGGCCAAGCAGCAATTGGGCAGGCGATAACGGTTTACCGCAGAGGACGCAGAGGAGAAGCCATTTTTAGGGGATGGACTCCTCCACGCCCTGCTGGGACATCCGCAGCTATTGAATCGTCAGTTTCCTTGCCTTGGTCGCGGACTTTTTAGGCAACGTCAATTCCAGTATGCCTTCACTGTAACGCGCCTGTGCTGCGGCCTCGTCTACATCCTGTGCAAGGCTGAAACTGCGGTACAAGCTGCCGTAGTAACGCTCGCTGCCGATCACCTTCTCGTCCGATTTCAGTTCGCGCTGTTTATTCACCTCGGCGCCGATGGAAACCTGGTTGCCGGCGATGTTGACTTGAATGTCGTCCTTCTTCACGCCAGGCAGTTCAGCCTGGACGGTATAGGCATCCTTCGTTTCAGTGACATCTATTCTGATCTGGGCGCCGGCCTGCCTGGGTCTTTCTATCAGCAACGGCTGCCACAGGGCTTCAAACAAATTATCAAACGGGTCACTAAAAGTTCTCAGTCGTGTAATGTTTGTCATCTCTATACTCTCCTTAACAAATGGATAGGTCCAATACTGCCAGGACAGAGATGGAGGGTTATTACGAAATTTCAAGATCCGTGGGCCGGACAATATTTTTCTTCGTCAGCCCTTGAAAAACCATTCGGGAACTTTATATTCGCGCCGCGCGGCTATTCCGGTCTTTATACGCGGAGTGTTTTTCCTTCTTTTGCTTGCGTAGGCCTTTCAGTTCTTTCCGAAGCTGCTTGCGTTCCTGCGGCGTCATGCCCTTCCATTTTTCGCGAAGCTCCCGGCGCTCGCCCGGCGGCAGGCTTTTGAACCACTCGTGGCGCTCTCTGATGCGCGCCCGCTGATCCGCCGGCAGTTCCTGGAAACGGCGATAGCGCTCGCGGATACGATCCCGCTGTTCCGGCGTGAGGTCTTTCCAGCGTTGGCCTCCGCGTAGCGCATCGTCATCCACGGGAAGATGATCAAAAAGCGCGGGAGCGAACTTGTCGAACAGATCATACTCCAACCGTGTAAGTGCGGCATAAGGATCAGACTCCGCTTGCGCGGTCTGACACATGGCTGCCCCCAGCAATAGCGCCGCGCCCATCCATACTCGATTAGACCGAATCATTTTCGTCCGCCAGCCAGCGGTAAAATTCAAAGTCGCTGTAGATATCGAGATTTTCATCGGAGGCGATCAGGTCGCTGTCCTCCCCTGCGACGGTGAGTTCGTCAGTCGGGGAAGACAACCATAAAAGACCGGCTACGGCCATCACCAAGGCCGTACTGACAGCCGCGCCGGGAACAAACCACGGAGAGACAAACCACGCCCGGCGCCGTTCCGCGGCATCGAGCGCGCGGCCGCGTGCTGCGTGCAGCCGCGCCAGGATGTGCGCATCGAGATTGCGGGCGCCGGCGTCCAGTGTGGACTTCGCTGCTTCAAGAAATTCATTGTCCTGCTCGCTATTCATGCACGATACTCCTCCATCAGTGTGCGCAGGGTGTGCACCGCACGCGAATAATGCGTTTTGACGCTGCCTTGCGTACAGCCCATCGCGCGCGCCGTTTGAGCGATATCCAACCCTTCCCATACGCGCAGCAGAAAGACCTGTTGTTGACGCAGCGGTAACCGTTGCAGCGCGGACTCCAAGGCATCCATGGCCTGGCCATTGACCACCCGCCGGTCCGGCCCTGGGCTCCCGGTATCCGGCAGGTTCCGCAGGGGATCACCCTCCTCCTCGTCCTGGGTAAACCATACCCGCCAGCGGTTGCGCACCCGGCTGCGGCGGTATCCATCGCGTATGCCACTCTGCAGGATTTGATAAAACAGCGGCCCCCACTCCTGGGCATCACGTGTGGCATAACGCTGGGCTAGTTTGAGCATGGCGTCCTGCACCAGATCCAGGGCGTCATCCTTGTTGCCGGCGGCAAGTTGCGCCATGCGGAAGGCGCGCCGCTCGACCCCCGCCAAGAACTGTTCCAGCTCCCGTGTCGTGTCCAGAATAGTTTCCCCCAGTAGGATGGCTTTATTATTCTACTTGCAGCGAACAAGGCCATCTTTCGGAAATTAGCCGTGATGCCTGTGATGCCTACGGTGTTCTATGCGCTCCGCCTTGCGATGAAAACGCCTTTCTATGCGGTCGCCCTTCATGTCCAGATGCCGTTCTATGCGATTCCCTTGGGCGTCCAAGTGGTCGGCCAACCTGTACTTGCCACTGGCGCGCGCCCTGGCGGCCTTGGTGTCGAGATGCATATTGATCGCCGCGCCGCGAGCATCGAGGCGCTGGTTGATACGCTCACCGTGATGCTCCAGCCGTTCCGCCCGTTGTGAATGATTACTCTCCCCTGCCCACACGGGGGTCACCGCGAGCAGGATCAACAAACCGCCTAATACTATTTGTGTCTTCATGCTTGGCTCCTTTGTGATCACTATCATCTATAACGCACCCTCGGCACAAAGGTTGACACAGCCCGCAAATTTTATAGCCTTGACCTGCCCTCCAGGATGCCCGCAAGTTCGGTGAGACAAGCTTCGTAATCGGTGCAGAACAACGCGGGATAGGCAGTCAGCCGGGCGTGGCTGCGTTGCACCACTGCCTTGAACACGTGACCCTGACCGCGTATTCCTTCCAGGCGCACAGGGTATACCGGGCTGGCCGTCAGTTGGGCGAGACTGGCCACCCCACCCTTTAATTTGCGCGGGGGATCGCTGTCCAGATGGATCCTTCCGTGCGGGAATATGGCCACCACTTCGCCCTTCTGCAAGGCACGCAAGGCCTGCCGCAATGCCGCTTCGGGTTGCCGGTCACGCTCTACCGGAATACAGCCGATGGCTTGATACAGCCAGTTGAGTCCGAAACGCTGATATTCTTCCTGGGCGATAATAAAACGAAGCGGCCGCCGCGCCGCGGCGATGAGCAGCAGGGGATCAAGGCCGGAGACATGGTTCGACGCGACCAAGGCGCCACCCTGCGAAGGCAAGGGGACAGGTGTATAGTGCAGGCGGTGAAAATGACGGCAGAACAGGCGGTTCAAACCGTCCAGACGATTCAGCCAGCGGCCTCCCCAGTCCGCCTGATGAGCGGCCTCGCAGGCCCGCAAGAAGCGTAGCCACAGCCAGCAGAGCAGCACGGCCAGCACGATGGCCCAAACCAGTTGGTAAGTTATTTGCATATAATTACTCATAAGTCAATAAGTAAGGCTACACTTCCTGCTACGTCCCCGCCCCCTATGTAGGGGGCGGGACAGGGTGGGGGTAGGTATAACAGGGTATTTACTCAGGAGTCACGTCATAAGCATTGTTACCCTACTTTGTGACTCCTGAGTAACAGCACAGGAATAAGGGCCCAAAGCCGATTCAGCCGCCCCATTAATACGTAAGTGTTTGAATAATATATATTTTTTGTTCTTGTAACAGCGATTTTACTAATGCCTTAATCGGCCAGGACCAAGACCATGAAACACAGCACGAAACTTGAAGAGCAGCGGCATTATACTCGAGTGCCGTTCGACGGCCCGGCAAGGCTCTCGAATGCCAACACGAGCTGGAACGGTAGACTCATTGATATCTCGCTGCGGGGCGTGCTGCTGGAGCGTCCGCCCGGCTGGGAGGGCAAGATGGGCGACCCTTTTTTGCTGGAGCTGCTGCTCCATAATGAGGCCGTCATCAAGATGCAACTCAGTGCGGTCCATTTCGACAAACGGCGCATCGGTTTTCATTGCGACCATATTGATCTGGAGAGCATGGGCCATCTCAAGCGGCTGATGGAGTTGAATCTGGGTGACGAAGACCGGCTCAATCGTGAGCTGTCTTCAATGGGCTGATAGCTGGCCTTTCAGAAATCCTCTAAGGAAACTCTGAAAAATATATCGCCAACCGCCAAGGCGCCAAGGTCACCAAGAAAAAAGGCTTGAATTTGTAAAGAAAAGTCTTGGCGTTCTTGGCGTCTTGGCGGTTCAACATGCATAAATCAGAGCTTCCCTAACCTTTACCGGCGCCTTGGGGGCGTTCGCACCAGGAATGATGGCCCGCTTGAAGCCATGTTTGGCGGCCTCCTTCAGGCGTTCCTGACCACTCTGCACCGGGCGGATCTCTCCGGCGAGACCCATCTCGCCAAACACCACCAGGTCTTGCGGTAGCGGCTTGTTGCGCAGGCTGGAAACCGCCGCGAGCACCACGGCGAGGTCGGCCCCGGTTTCGGTAATACGCACCCCGCCCACCACGTTTACAAAGACATCCTGGTCGTACATCGCCACTCCGCCGTGGCGGTGCAATACGGCAAGCAGCATCGCCAAACGGTTTTGCTCCAACCCCAGAGTAACACGCCTCGGATTAGCGGCGTGGCTGTCGTCCACCAGGGCCTGCACTTCGACCAGCAACGGCCGGCTGCCCTCGCGCGTCACCATGATGACGCTGCCGGGCACGGGTTGTTCATGGCGCGAGAGA
This sequence comes from Gammaproteobacteria bacterium, assembly GCA_016195665.1. NCBI lineage: Bacteria > Pseudomonadati > Pseudomonadota > Gammaproteobacteria > Gammaproteobacteria bacterium. The sequence continues at coordinate 82,369 of JACPZD010000009.1, forward strand.
AAAATGGCCGAAGGATTGCTGATTTCCTTAAGGCCCTTCTCGGTCATGGCGAAGACACCCAGTTCATTCACCGCGCCGTAGCGGTTTTTGATGGCACGGATCACGCGAAAGGCGCTGCCGCTGTCGCCCTCAAAATACAGCACCGTGTCCACCATGTGCTCGAGCACGCGCGGCCCGGCGAGCGCGCCCTCTTTGGTGACATGCCCGACCAGAAACAGCGCCGTGCCGGTTTGCTTGGCGTAGCGCACCAGTTGCGCGGCGCTCTCACGCACCTGAGCAACCGAACCCGGCGCGGATTGCAGCAACTCGGTGTAAATGGTCTGGATGGAATCTATCACGATCACCCGCGGCAGCATCTGTTGGGCGAGCGCAATGATCCGCTCCACGCGGGTTTCGGTGAGCAAACGCAACCCCGCCGTTGCCAGCGACAGGCGCTGGCCGCGCATACTGACCTGTTGCAGCGATTCTTCACCTGTTACATAGAGGGCCGCCATGCGGCTGTGGAGCGAGGCGAGGGTTTGCAATAACAGGGTAGACTTGCCGATGCCCGGATCACCGCCTATCAGCACCACGCCGCCCGCCACCAGTCCGCCGCCCAGCACCCGGTCGAGTTCGCTCAGCCCGGTGGGCGTGCGCGTTTCGGGCTGGCCGTCCGCCTCGGCCAGGGTCTGCACCTGCGACTCTCCCGCATAACCCGTAAAGCGTGCGCTGCGCGGGCTCGCCGCCGCGGCTACGGTCTCGATCAAGCTGTTCCACGCCCCGCACTCCGGGCACTGGCCGGACCACTTGGGCGCCTGCGCGCCGCATTCGGTGCAGCTATAGAGCAGCTTGTCTTTAGCCATCGGCATTCATTTCGATAAACTCCACTCTGCGCGCCACCCCGCACAGCAGTTCATAGGGGATGGTCGAGGCATACCGGGCGATCTCCTCCACCGGCAGCCCCTTGCCCCATAGCACCACAGAATCGCCCGCTTGGGCCTGCGGCTGGCTGCGCAAATCCACCGTAATCATGTCCATGGAGACCCGGCCGATGAGCAGAACTCGCCGGCCGTTCACCAGCACCGGCGTGCCGGATTCGGCATGGCGCGGGTAGCCGTCGCCGTAGCCGGCGGCGATGACGCCCACCGGCATGTCTTCCGGACACACCCAACTTCCGCCATAACCGACGGCATCACCTTCATGAAGGCGATTTACGGCTATCAACCGGGAGCAGAGCGTCATCACCGGTTGCAGTCCTTCCTCTTCGCCGTGGCCTACGGCGAAGGGCGAGACACCGTACAGCATGACGCCGGGGCGCACCCAATCGGCATGGCTCGCCGGCCAGCCCAGTATCCCCGCCGAGTTGGCGATGGAGCGCGATGCGTTTATTCCGGCCGTCATTTCGGTAAAGCATTCCAGTTGCCGCAGGGTGACGTTGTCGCCGCGGTCATCGGCATTGGCGAGATGGGTCATGACGCCCAACGCTTCTACCCCCTTGCACGACTGTAAGCGCTGCCAAGCGGACTTGACCTCGGCGGGGGCGATGCCCAGGCGGTGCATGCCGGTGTCCACTTTCAGCCAGACGCCCAGCGGCTGTGTGAGAGTCGCCTGTTCGAGAATGGTGATTTGTTCGGGGCGATGAACCACCACGTGGAGCCGCTGCTGGTCAATCACGGCAAGCTCGGCGGCTTCGAGAAAACCTTCCAGCAGGGTGATGGGCTGAGCGATGCCCGCGTCACGCAGGCGCACGGCCTCTTCCAGCCGCGCCACACCCAGACTGTCTACACCGGAGGCCAAGGCGCGGGCGATACGTATCAGGCCGTGGCCGTAGGCATCGGCCTTGATGATGGCCATGATGCGCCTGCCGGGAGCGGCTACCCGTACCCGTTGCAGGTTATGCCGCAAGGCAGCGAGATCTATCAGCGCCCGCGTGATCGCGCAGCCAGTCCGCACGTTCTTGCCGCTTTCTACCGCGAGGACAGACTAACCGCGCCCGCCGCCATAACCATCATGGCTATAGACGTTCGGGACAAAATTTTCAAAGCGGGTGTATTGGGCGAGGAAGGTCAGGCGGGTGGTGCCGATGGGACCGTTACGTTGCTTGCCGATGATGATCTCGGCGCTGCCCTTATCGGGACTGTCTTCGTTGTAGACCTCGTCACGGTAGATGAAGACGATGATGTCGGCATCCTGTTCGATACCGCCGGATTCACGCAGGTCGGACATCACCGGACGCTTGTTGGGGCGCTGTTCGAGGTTGCGGTTGAGCTGCGACAAGGCCATCACAGGAACATTAAGTTCCTTCGCCAAGGCCTTGAGTGAACGGGATATTTCAGAAATTTCGTTGGTGCGGTTTTCCTTGTTACCGGAGCCCTGCATGAGCTGCAGGTAATCAATCACGATCAGGCCCAGGCCGTGTTCGCGCTTCAGGCGGCGGGCGCGGGCGCGCAGTTCCGTGGGGGTGAGCGCGGGGCTGTCGTCTATGAACATCTTCGCCTCGGCCAGAATGCCGACCGCCGAAGTGAGACGCGGCCAGTCTTCATCCTCCAGCTTGCCGGTGCGCACCTTGTGCTGGTCTATGCGGCCAAGCGAGGACAGCATGCGCAAGGCGAGCTGTTCGGCGGGCATCTCCATGCTGAAGATGGCGACCGGCAACTGGCCCTTGATAGCGGCATGCTCGGCGATATTCATGGCGAAACTGGTCTTTCCCATCGAGGGGCGCCCCGCGACGATGACGAGATCGGCGTTTTGCAGGCCCGATGTCATGTCATCCAGGTCGGTAAAGCCGGTGGCGATGCCGGTCAGCGGGCTATCGGATTGGAACAGGGTGTCAATGCGCTCCATGGCGCGCGCCACCAGGTGCTTGATGTTGGCGAAGCTGCGCTTGCCGTGAGCCCCTTGTTCGGCGATGGCGAACACCCTTTTTTCAGCCTCGTCGAGCAACTCGATGCTGTCCCGCCCTTCCGGCTTGAAGGCGCTGTTGCTGATTTCCGTCCCCACCTGCGCCAACTGACGCAGAACCGAACGCTCCCGCACGATATGGGCGTAAGACTTGATATTCGCGGCGCTGGGTGTGTTGTTGGCGAGCGTGCCCAGGTAGGCGAGCCCTCCCGCCTGGTCAAGCTCGCCGAGGTTCTTCAGCCAGTCGGACAGCGTCACGACATCATAGGGGTTGCTGTGATTGGCGAGCTCGCGGATGGCGCGGAAGATCAGACGGTGATCGCGCCGGTAGAAATCTTCTTCATCCACAATGTCCGCGATCTGATCCCACGCGCTGTTGTCGAGCATCAGGCCGCCCAGCAGGGACTGCTCGGCCTCTATGGAGTGGGGGGGGACTTTGAGCGCAGCGGTTGGCGCGTCAAACGGGGTAACGTTCGCGGAGTAGGTAAGCTCTTGCATAGTCGTTACGAAGAGTCACCTCATGTTAGGGACTAAGAGCATATCCACACATAGCTCCCCTGTGTCCATTGCGATGAAAAGGCTTCACCACGGAGGGCATAGAGGAGAAACAAACCCTTATTGAGGGTATTCCTCTGCGTCCTCTGCGGTAAATTATTTATGGATGCGTTCTAAGGCGCCTCGAAGTGCCGAGGCGCCCCTTCAACCGTCTATCGTTTGAATCTAAATTTCAGGCGTGATGATGATCTTTACCGCAACGTTGATGTCGGTGTGCAGATGAATAGCGACCTCGTGCTCACCCAGGGTACGCAACGGTCCGTAAGGCATACGGATCTCTTGTTTCTCAACCTTTACTCCCGCCTTAGCCAGGGCTTCGGCGATATCGGCGGCGCCGACCGAGCCAAACAGCTTGCCCTCGTCACCGGCCTTGCTCATGACGGCGACGCTGCCCAGGGCACGCAACGCCTGCTCACGCGCCTGCGCGGCCGCGAGATTTTCCGCGGCGGCCTTTTCCAGTTCAGCGCGGCGGGCTTCGAACTTGGCAAGATTAACAGGAGTGGCCGACGCCGCCTTGCCTTGCGGGATCAAATAATTCCTGCCATAGCCGGATCTCACCGAGACCTTGTCGCCTAGATTACCGAGATTCTGCACCTTTTCAAGCAGGATAACGTCCATCACTACACCTCAACTTCAATTATTTTAAATGGGAGTCGCAATAGGGCAGCAACGCCAGGAACCGGGCGCGCTTGATGGCCGTGCCCAACTGGCGCTGGTAGCGCGCCTTGGTGCCGGTGATGCGGCTGGGTACGATCTTGCCGTTTTCGCTGACATAATTCTTCAATACCGAGAGATCCTTGTAATCAATCTCCTTGGTCCCCTCGGCGGTAAACCGGCAAAACTTTCTGCGGCGGAAAAAACGGGGAATATCTGTCTTGGGTCTCATCTTGGGCCTCATAATATATCTCGAAAGTTGGCAGTGTTAAGAAACTACGGCTGTGCTGCGCTTTCTTCAGCGGCTTCAGGGATAATCTCCAGGGCAGCCTCTTCTTCATCCTCGGCTACGTCGTCAAATCGGGTCGCGCCGATGTCGGACTCTTCGCGATCATCCTTGGATTTCACCAACGGCGAGGGATCGGTGACGGCCTCGTCACGCGCAATGACCAGATTACGGATGACGGCGTCGTTAAACCTAAAGGCGCTGGTGAGTTCGTCTAAGGTCTCTTGCCCGCACTCGATATTCATGAGCACATAGTGGGCCTTGTGTATCTTGTTGATGGGATAGGCCAACGGACGCCGGCCCCAGTCTTCCAGGCGGTGAACCCCCCCGCCCTTGCCTTCAATCAGGGTACGGTAACGGTCCAGCATGGCGGGGACTTGTTCGCTCTGGTCAGGGTGGACCAGAAACACGATTTCATAATGTCGCATAACGCTCCTCATGGGTTAAGCCTTCCGACGGGGCGGTAAGGCAAGGAGTTATTGGATTGGGTCTATCTAATAACAGAGGTAATTATAAACGTGTTGGGCGCCGGTGACAATCTGATTGTTATCTGTAGATGCGACAACTTCGCACAGAGGCCGAATAAATTCGGCCCTACATTCGTCAGATTCGTGCGCCCCCGCGCTGGCGCACGGCTTCAAACAGGCAAATGCCCGCCGCCACCGAGACATTTAAGCTCTCCACCGTCCCGGCCATGGGGATATGGATCAGATGATCGCACAGGTCGCGGGTGAGCCGCCGCAACCCGCCACCCTCCCCGCCCATCACCACGGCCAGGGGGCCGCGCAGATCAGCTTGGTAGAGACTGGCCTCGGCATCTCCCGCCGCCCCGATCAGCCATACCCCCTGTTCTTTGATGGATCGCAACGTGCGCGCCAGGTTGGTCACCTGAAACACCGGCAGAACCTCAGCGGCGCCGCTGGCCACCTTGCGCACCGTAGGCGTCAACGATGCGGCGCGGTCGCGTGGCACGATCACTCCATGCACGCCGGCCGCTTCCGCACTGCGCAGGCAGGCCCCCAGATTGTGGGGGTCTTGCACGCCGTCCAGCACCAGCAGAAAGGCGGGCTCGTCGAGCGCTGCCAGCAGGGGAAGCAAATCCGATTCAGTGCAAGAAGGAGGACTCTTACAGTGAGCCACGACCCCCTGGTGTCTGGCGCCAGACGCCAGGGCATCCAGTTCGTGCCGAGCGACCTTATGCAGAGCGGCCCCTGCCTGCTCCGCTGTGGCGATTAACCTTTTAATCCGCTCGTCGCGGCGTGAGCCATCCAGCCATAGCTCGGAGACGTTATTATCGGGTTGTGAGAGCGCAGCCAACACGGCGTGCAGGCCATATACGATGTTGGTGGATTCGGCCGGCGGTTGCCGATCGGTCTCGCGCCTCACCTCTCGCTCTTCACGCTTCACATGTCCCGCTTTAACGACCTGTGACATCCACCAGCCATACCTTGCAGGTTTGGTCGGGCCGCAGGAAGACCTGGGGCTGATAGACATGACCTGCTTCGACACGTACATCGAACGAGGCCGGGTACTGACGTAGCTGGGACTGGCGCACATTGGTGGTCGTGGGCTCAAATGGACCGCCCAGCATCGTGGGGTCCACACGGAAACTGCACTGCACGCCCAGGGTATGGGGGCCGGGCAAGACCTCTACGGCGTAGGTGCTTAAACTGACTTTCGCCCCGTCTACGCTGCTTATCACTACGCCTCTATCCACTATGTCCCTGATCATGGGGTTGTTTTTGATTACCGCAATCTTGCCGCTGGGCCGTTCAGGGCCCGAGTAGAACCTTCCGACCGTCGAGGCGCATCCGGCGCTGACCAGACTTACGAACACCAGGCTGAGCGGGAGAAGATATTTGCTGTATTTCATAGGCGACTCCTTTTAGCACTGCTTCCTTAGGTAAATCCGTTACCGCAAAGTTCACAGGAGGAGATTACAGTACTTAACCTGTATCCTCTATTTAGAAGGTGTGTATAACTGATAATTATTTTTACCAAGCTGTTTGGCACGATACATGGCGGTGTCGGCATTCTTAATAAGAGTATTGGTGTCCTGACCGTCCTGGGGATAAAGGCTCACTCCGATGCTGGCCGTGATAAAAAGTTCGTGGCCCTCCACGACAAAGACCTTGGCCACTGCGGAGATGATTTTTCTGGCGACTCGCTCGGCATCCAGTGGATTTTTTATGTTGACGAGCAGCGCAATAAATTCATCGCCGCCCAGACGCGCGACAGTGTCGGCGTTGCGCACACATTGCGTGAGACATTCCGCGGCCGTTTTTATCAGTTGATCGCCCACGGCGTGTCCCAGCGTGTCATTGATCGTCTTGAAGTTGTCGATATCAATAAACAGCACCGCCAGCGCCTGTTGTTGGCGCTTCGCCTGCGCCAGGGCCAGCTGGAAACGATCCTGAAACAGCAAACGGTTCGGAAGACCGGTGAGCGGATCGTGATGGGCAAGGTGATGAAAGCGGCGTTCCATGCTTTTCAGCACGGTGATGTCGCTGAAGATCGCCACGTAGTTGATCACCTTGCCCTCGCCATCCTTAATAACAGCGATGTTTTCCCACTCCGGATAGATTTCTCCGTTTTTACGCCGGTTCCAGATTTCACCCTGCCACTGTCCGCGGGTATTGAGGGTTGTCCACATGTATTGATAAAACTCCGCATCCTGGTGGCCGGATTTCAGGATCCGAGGGTTTTTGCCCATGACCTCATCCGCGCTATAGCCTGTAATAGCAACGAATGCCGGGTTGACATATTGAATATGGCCATTGGCATCGGTAATGAGAACACCATCCATGATATTTTCTAGAACCTTCGCCGCCAATAATGGATTTTCGTTGAGCATCCGCTGCCAAGGTCCGGTTGCCCGCGCGGGCGCTTTCAAGATATCCGGGCGATTTGTCATGAGTTTTTTCATAAGATCTATACTAACATTCCGGCAGGCGCTTGATAAGCATAGTGGGATTGCAACTATTCATATCAGCGTCACCTTTTCGAGATAGTCCGGCACGCGAACGTTCCAGCGCAAGCGCTCCTCGATGCGGTGACGCAGCGCATCCGCCGCAGCGGGCTCGCCGTGGGTGATGAAGGTTTGCCTGGGTGGGGCGTGAAAATGTTTGAGCCAATCGATAATTTCTTCGTAGTCCGCATGTGCGGAAAGATTATCCAGCGCCGCCACCTCGGCGCGCAGCGGCACGTACTCGCCGTGTATCTTGATCGCCTCGGCGCCGTTCAGCATGGCGGCGCCGCGCGTGCCGCCCGCCTGAAATCCGGCGAATAGTATCGTGTTGCGCGCATCCGGCGCGAGCACCTTCAGGTGGTGCAATACGCGCCCTCCCGTGGCCATGCCGCTTGCGGAGATGATGATCATAGGATCCTTGCGTTCGTTAAGCGCCTTGGATTCCTCGACGCTGTTGATGATGTGTGCGGCGCGGCACATGGCGTCGCATTGCGCATCGGTCAAACGGTGTTCGCCGCGATGCTTGTGGAAGATGCGAGTGGCGTCCGCCGCCATCGGGCTGTTGAGAAACACGGGGATGTCGGGTATCGCGCGCGTGGCCTTCAAGAGATGGATATAGTAGAGCAAGGTCTGGGCGCGGCCCACCGCAAACGACGGGATCAGTATCGTCCCGCCGCGCTCGACGGTGCGATGTATGATCTCGGCGAACGCGATCTGGGGATCCACCGGATCGTGGCGGCGGTTGCCGTAGGTGGATTCCATCACCAGATAATCCGCCTGGCGTACCCGCTCAGGCGCACGCATGATGAGGTCGTTCGGCCGCCCCATATCGCCGGAGAATAACAGTGACGTCTTTGTATCCTTTATCAGCACACAGCCCGAACCCAGGATGTGGCCGTTTGGAATGAGCCGTGCGGACAGACTCCCCCCCAGCGCAATATCTTTTTCAAAGGGGATGGGGCTGAACGCCCGCATTGCACGTTCGGCGTCTTCCAGCGTATACAGCGGCAGTGCAGGAGTGTGTTTGGAATAACCGCGCTTGTTGGCGTACCTCGCCTCTTCCTCCTGCAGATGTCCGCTATCCGGCAACAGGATGGCGCACAGATCGCGTGTCGCCTCACTGCAATATACCTTGCCGGAAAATCCGTTTTTAATAAGCAATGGCAGATAGCCGCTGTGATCCAAGTGCGCGTGGGTCAGCACGACCGCATCAATCTCGGCGGGATTCACAGGTAGGGGCGCGCGATTTCTCAAGCGCAAGTGCTTGTAGCCCTGGAACAGACCGCAATCCACCAATATTTTTTTTGCACCGGTACGCACCAGATACTTGGATCCCGTAACGGTGCCCGTCGCCCCCAGAAATGTGAGTTCCATCATGACCTCATTATAAGAATAAGAACACCCTGTCCAGCCATAGTCTATAGCCGTCCGGAACGTGAAATGCCCCTCACCAGACGAAAGGTAAACCATAACGCCAAACCATAACCCATGATGGCAAACACCGGCATACCGGCTATGCGCGGCCCTGTGCTGTTCTGCATGAGTAAGGAAGCGGCGATATAAAGTCCCAGCGTGACCAGCGCCAGCGCCATCCGGTTACTGCTGCGATCCAGGTGCCTTTCCAGATCCTCCAGGCCGTGATGACGCACGCGCAGTTGCAATCCGTCCCTGCGCAGCCGGCGCAGCAATGCGCTCAAGACCGCCGGCATCTCCTGCACCGCCACACCTGATTCATATCTCAGCCGCGCCGTTGCGTCACTAAAGTTTGTTTCTCGCAGCGATGTTTGTACTACCTGCTCCGCCTTCCCCAACAATCCATCCATAAGGTTGAAATCCGGATCCAGGCTGCGCACGGTGTTTTCCATCAAGAACATCGCGCGCATCAAGACCAGCAGGCTGTGAGGAACACGGATATTCTGCCCTCTGCCGAGGCGGGTGATCCGCATGAAGGCTTCGGCAAAAGACCAGTCTTTGAGAGGCAGGTGGGCATAGTCTTCAAGCATTTCTTCCAGTCCGCGGCGGAATTCGCTGCGATCCAGCTCTCCTCCCAGGATACCTAAATCCAGATAGCTGTCCAACATCCAATCGCTGTCTTGTCTTACAAAGGCCTGCATGAGCGCGGCAAGATTCTTGCGCGTGGACCGGTCCAGGAAGCCAACCATCCCGAAGTCATGAAAACAGATGCGGTTATTTGCCGTAATGAACAGATTGCCGGGATGCGGGTCGCCGTGGAACACGCCCATCACAAAAAACTGGTGCACATAGGCCTCCACAAAGGCCTGCGCAAGTTGCGGGCCCCTTTCTTTAATGCCCGGATCATCCACTCGCAGCCCGCTGCTCAATTCCTGCACCAGCACGGATTCGGTGTAGAGTTGATCCACCACGGCGGGAATATGGATAGTCTGCGAATCCTTGAACGCTTCCACAAAGCGCCGGACGTTGCGCGCCTCTTGCCTGAAATCCGTTTCCTTGCGCAGATTGGTCCAAATCTCGCGGACTATCTCCAAGGGTTGATACTGTTGCAGAGCGGGTATCAAGACAGTCAAGATGCGTAGCAGGAGTTTTAGTATCCGCATGTCTTGATCTATCTGGGCCTTGATTCCGGGGCGCCGGATTTTTACGACCGCGAGACGTCCGTCATGCAGGCGCACCTTGTGCACCTGGGCAATGGAAGCGGCCGCAAGCGGCGTCGCATCAAACTCCGCGAAAAGATTTTCTATGCTGTTTTCCAGGACATTTTCTATTTCTTTAATGGCTATATCGCCGGGGAAGGGAGGCACATCATCCTGCAACGCCTGTAGCGCGACAATATAATCGTTGGGCAGCAAGTCATGGCGAAGGCTGAGGCCCTGGCCCAATTTAACAAATGAGCCTCCCAACCTTTCCAAGGCGCGGCAGAATTTTTGCGCGGGAGTGACCTCGGCGGGCCGATGCAGCCACCGCCCCAGCACCCACCCTATCAGGTAGCCGCCTAATACTGCGGCGATTTGCATGAGTCTTGCTAAAGACGACATATATCCTTTGCAATCAGCAATTCTTCATTCACGGGGATTACGTAAACTTTTTGCACTGAACGGGGCTCGGAGATACAACTCTCCACACCCATCGCCGCCGCGTTGGCCGGCTCATCGAGCATCAGGCCGCACCACTCCATATTTAACAGGATGCGCGCGCGAATCTGCGGCGCATTTTCGCCTATGCCACCGCCGAAAACAATCGCGTCCGCTCCACCCAACACCGCGAGATAAGCGCCGAGATATTTCCGCGCACGCTGGCAGAAGGCGTTGACGGCAAGCATCGCCCCTTCATGGCCCTGCACCTCCAACCGTAACAGCTCACGCATGTCGCCGCTGGTCCCGGAGAGCCCCAACAGGCCGGAGCGCGCGTTCAATCCCTGGCTTAGTTCATCCATGCTTACACCTCTGCGCAACAAGTGCAACAGCACGCCCGCGTCTACATCGCCGGGGCGGGTGGCCATGATGAGGCCTTCCAGCGGCGTGTAGCCCATGCTGGTGTCCACCGGCCGTCCGTTGCGTAGCGCGGTGATCGAACAGCCTTGACCCAACTGCAAGGTGATGACGCGCTGTGCCGCCTTCCCGTTTAACTCTGTATGGCGTTCATATAAGTAACGGTGTGCGATGCCGTGAAAGCCATAGCGGCGCACGCCGTACTTCCGTGTCCATTCCGCGGGCAGCGCATAGTGTTTTACTGCGTCCGGCAAGTCGTGATAGAAGGCAGTGTCAAACACCGCATACAGAGGCGCACTGTCACCCAATTCTCCTCGCGCGGCGCGTATCACTTCCAGCGCCGGGGGATTGTGCAGCGGCGCGAGCGCGCTCAATGCTTCGATCTCGCTCAGCACCTGCGGCGTGATGAGCGTTGGTGTAACGAAGCGTTCGCCGCCGTGCACTATGCGGTGACCCACCGCCGTTAGTTGCTGCGCCCATGGCTCACCTAAAGTAGCGCGCAGTTGGGCAAACGCGCCGAGCGCGGCCTGCGTGTAATCGCCGCGAGCCTGGATAGAGCCGCGCATTAAAGATTGGAATCCCGCATGATTTGTTTCAAACAATTGAAACTTGAGCGTCGCGCTGCCACTGTTGAACACCAGGATGCGCATGCGCTAGCGGATGTAGGCTTCGGTCGCGTAGCGGCGCATCATACGGTGGCTGTTGAAGTAGCAGGCGTTCTTGCTGATCGCACCCTTCATCACACCGATCCAGCCGGCAGGGTCGCCGTAATACATAGGCAGCACGACTTGTTCGAGCTTTTGATATAGCGTCTCCGCATCATCAGCATTTTTCGATTCGCTGGAATCGCCGATCGCCCAACCGGTCACGCCTTCGATACAGCCTTCAACCCACCAGCCATCCAGCACGCTCAACTGAGGTACGCCGTTGAAGGCGGCCTTCATGCCGCTGGTGCCGGAGGCCTCTAACGGGCGCAGCGGCGTGTTGAGCCACACGTCCACGCCCGCAGTCAGGGCCTGCGCTATATCCAAATCGTAGTTGGGCAGATAGGCGATGGTAATGCCGCCCGCGAGTTCACGCATGTGCGCATGCAGCATTTCGATGAGCCGTTTACCGCCATCGTCGCGCGGGTGCGCCTTGCCGGCGAGCACCAGTTGAAAGGGGTGTTCATCGGCGATCGCCTTGAGGTGCGCCAGATCGGTGAACAATAGATCAGGGCGCTTATAGTCCGTCATGCGCCGCGCGAAACCGAGCGTCAGCACACTCAAGTTTAGATTCACGCCGGTCAGGGTTTTAACCTGTTCAATCAATGCGCGCTTGGTCTCCATATGCGCCGCCCAAATCGCCTCCTCGGGGATACGGTCGGCGCGCGACAGGAGTTCCGGTTCGTGGCACCAGCCGGGCAGATAATGATCGTAGAGTTTGGCAAAACTGCGCGCAGACCATGAATAAGGATGCACGCCATTGGTCACGGCATGCACATGGTAGCCTGGGAACATTTTTTGTGACACCTCGGCGTGGCGCTTCGCAACACCATTCACATATTGACTGAGATTGAGCGCCAGGCGCGTCATGTTGAGCTTGTCGTTGCCGGCAAGCAATATGAGTGTCGGAAGATCAATCAAATCACCCAGCACACGCTGTACTAAATCGTAGGGAAATTGATCGTGCCCCGCCTCAACCGGAGTATGCGTGGTGAAGTTGCACTGCTCGCGCACGCGCGGCATGTTGTACGGTGATTCGCCTGGGCGTAAATCCTCGGGCGCATAGGCATAACGGCGCAGCAGTTCCAACGAAAGCAGCGCGGAGTGACCTTCGTTCATATGGTATTGGCGCACCTCGAATCCGAGCGCCTGCAACATGCGAGCGCCGCCTATCCCCAGCACCACCTCCTGTTTCAACCGGTAGGACGCATCGCCGCCGTACAGATAACGCGTGATATCGCGATCCTCGGCTTGATTAATTTCAAGATTGGTATCGAGCAGGATGACCGGCACTTGTCCGCCCATGTGCCCCTCCAGGATGTAGAGCCAGCCAAATACCCATACGTTGCGAGTTTCAATTTGCACCGCCACCGCCGCCGTAAGCGGCGTCGCCCAGCGGCTCGGGTCCCAATCATCGGGATGTTCGATCTGCTTGCCTGCACCGTCAATCTCCTGGCGAAAATAACCGGAACGGCTCACCAGGCTGACGGCGACCAGCGGTAACTCCAAATCAGCAGCGGAACGCACCGTGTCACCGGCAAGCACGCCGAGACCGCCGCTATACGTCGGAATCTCGTTACGCAGCGCGATCTCCATGGAAAAATAGGCGATGCGCGGCTCGTGTAGAAATTGCATGAGCATAGGTTTATCTCTCGAATCAACGAACCTGAAGTTAGATCTACGTACCTCAGCTAACATCATAGGGATTTTTTGTTAAATATTTATTGATATAGATCAAGTCTTGCTGTGCCATTTGGAATTAGTTTGTCAGTTGACGCAGTGATGTAACGGGAAGCGCCGCCAACACCTCATCCTGGAGTTGACATGGGTAAAGTACAGCGCGGGTTAGTGGCCATTCTCATCTTGTCGGTGTTAATGCTGGGTTATCTTGCCTATCGCCAGTGGGCAGGCGGCTCGACCCTTCCCGACGGGCTGATTCAGGCCAACGGCCGCATCGAAGGCGACCAGATCACCATCGCCAGCAAGGTCGCCGGTCGAGTCGTGAGGATGACGGCGCGCGAAGGTGATGCGGTAAGCGAAGGACAGCCGCTGGCGCAATTGGATGACGCGCAAATCAGCGCAAAGGTGAATCAGGCCCGCGCCGCGGTGAATGTATTGGAGGCCCAAGTGCGGGCGGCTCAAACCGCACTCGAGGTGTTGAAAATGGAAGTCCCGCTCGGCGTGGACGCCGTTGCCGCCACGGTGACCCAAGCCCGGGTCGAACAGGACAAGGCCGAGGCGGCGGAGCAACAGGCGCGGCGTGATGCTCGGCGCTTTCGAGAGTTGCTCGAACGCGGCACGGTGAACAGGCAACGCAGTGAACAAGCCGATCTTGTATTGACTACGGCCAAGAATGATCTTATCGCCAGCCGTCAAGCGCTCACGCGCGCCGAGAAGCAGCACGCCGAGGCGCGTCTTGGCTGGGACAGGATCAAGGCAAAAGAAGACGAATTGCGCGCGCTCCAGGCGCAGCAGCAACAGGCTGAGGCCGTGCTTGCGGAGGCGGAAAGTGTGCGGGCTGACCTTGGCATCGCCGCACCCGGCAATGGCGTCATCATGACCCGCGTGCGCGAGCCGGGTGAAGTCATCACGGCGGGCGCACCGCTCTACGACATGGTGGATCTCGATGAACTGTACCTGAAGGTATACGTGCCGGAGGCGTAGATTGGAAAATTGCGCTTAGGGCTGCCCGCGCGCGTTTATACCGACGCCTTTCCTGACCTGCCTTATGCGGCGACCGTACGCTACATTGCCTCCCGCGCGGAATTTACACCCAAAGAAGTGCAAACACCCGATGAACGTATGAAGCTGGTTTATGCGGTGAAGCTGTATTTGAACGCCAACCCGGAGCATCGCCTCACACCCGGCCTGCCCGCCGACGCGGTGATCCGCTGGAAGGAAGGCATGGAATGGACCAAGCCACGCTGGTAAAGGCCGACCCCCGTGAACAGGTTGTCAGTGTTACGGGTTTCAGCAAGCGTTACCGTAAGCAGACCGCCGCGCAAGACGTGAGTCTCGCTATACGGCGCGGCGAGATTTACGGACTGATCGGGCCCGACGGTGCGGGCAAGAGCAGCTTGATGAAATCCATCGCGGGAGTGCTGACCTTTGATGGCGGCGAGCGATTGCGTCGCCATTTTTCGCGAAACCCGAAATGGATCCATCCGATTTCGGGAGCGAAAAATGGGCGGCGTGTATTGCCTTCGGCGGCCCGCGCTCGTCCTGCGTCCGCCACGGCGCTACACTTCGTTGCGCGACATGGCGCCCACAATGACTTGACGCCGTGCCGGGTGCCTCCTATTTTGTCTCCACCCGCGCTACCGCGCGGACTCCGACAAAACATCCGGCCCTACGGCTACGCGGGGGGCGTCGCACACCGCTCGTCCGCTATCGCTCCCTCGCTTC
>JACPZD010000010.1 GCA_016195665.1 Gammaproteobacteria bacterium
CTCTAAGGAAACTCTGAAAAATATATCGCCAACCGCCAAGGCGCCAAGGTCACCAAGAAAAAAGGCTTGAATTTGTAAAGAAAAGTCTTGGCGTTCTTGGCGTCTTGGCGGTTCAACATGCATAAATCAGAGCTTCCCTAAAGTATCTGTCCGTGCTGCCGCCATAGTCAGCAGAGATTATTTCACATTAAGGAGCGTGCAATGGCTGGGGTGATGGAGGGTGTAAATCAACGTACCCGACTGGTGGGGCATAACCGTTTGGAATTGTTACTATTCCGTCTTGGAGGCAAACAGCGGTTCGGTATCAACGTTTTCAAGATTCAGGAGGTGATGCAGTGTCCACCGCTCACCCATATCCCTAAGTCGCACCCGGTGATTCGAGGCGTGGCCCATATTCGCGGCAAGACCATTGCCGTGATGGATCTGGGCCTGGGCATAGGCAGACCGCTGCTCGCGATCGAATCCGGTTGCTTTCTCATTGTGACAGAATATAACCGCTCCACTCAAGGGTTCCTGGTGAGCGGGGTAGACCGCATTATCAATGTAAACTGGGAGAGCATACTGCCGCCGCCCGCCGGTACCGGCTCCAGCAGTTACATGACTGCCGTGACCCACATGGACGACGAGCTGGTCGAAATCATAGATGTCGAGAAGGTGCTATCTGAAGTCAGTCCTTCTGCCGGTGTTGTCTCTCACGAGATCCGTGACAGCGGAATACCGGAACAAATGGCTTTGCAGCACGTACTGGTGGTGGATGATTCCAGTGTGGCGCGCAATCAGATTACCAATACCCTCAGCCAGCTCGGCATCCAGTCCACGGTGGCGCGTGATGGCCGCGAGGGGCTCAATATACTCAAGGGCTGGGCCGCTGACGGAAAGCCGCTCAAAGAGCGTGTCACTATGGTCATTACCGACGTGGAGATGCCTGAGATGGATGGTTACACCTTCACAGCCGAGATCAAGAAAGACCCGCGGCTCAAGGATCTTTATGTACTCATGCATACCTCTCTGAGCGGGGTGTTTAATAATGCGATGGTGGAGAAGGTCGGAGCCGACAAGTTCGTAGCCAAGTTTAAGCCTGATGAAATGGCTCAGGCGGTGCTGGAGAGAGTGAAGGGGCAGGCTATACTGCAGGCTGCCTAACCGCCGGGCGGCTAAAAGATTGAAGCTGGACCCAGACCCTTCGCGGGGCTGGGTGCCAGCCGGGTCGCACCCAGCCGGCGAAATCGTAGTATGATGGGGCGTTCAGCTATAAGTTCTATAATGCCTCAGATTAACAAGCCTATCACCGCTGCCGACTACGAAGACTTTAAGGTATTCCTTGAGCAGGCGTGCGGAATTTTACTCGGTGACAACAAACATTATTTGGTAAGCAGCCGCCTGAACCGGCTGATGTCCGAGTTCGCCATCCCGAATCTGGGCGAACTGGTCAAACGGCTCAAGGCCAAGCCGAATACTGCGCTGCAACACCGGGTGGTGGATGCGATGACCACCAATGAGACGTTGTGGTTTCGTGACGTTTCCCCCTTCGAGCTGCTCAAACAGGCGGTGTTGCCCGAGATTTCCCAACAGCGCGGCCGGCCGTTGCGGATCTGGTCGGCGGCATGTTCCTCCGGCCAGGAGCCCTATAGCATCAGTATCGCCATCCAGGAGTATCTGCAATCCAAGCCGGGCAGTCTGCCCAAGGGCGTGCAGATTGTCGCGACGGATATCTCTCCGTCCATGCTGAAGGAAGCCGAGGAGGCGGTCTACGACAAGGTCAGCCTGGCCCGCGGGATCACCGCCGAGCGCAGACAGCGCTTTTTTAGCCCCAAAGGCGACAAGTGGGTGGTCAGGCCCGAGGTCAAGTCCTCCGTCACGATCAAGGAACTCAACTTGTTGAACAGTTACAGCGTGTTGGGCAAGTTTGATGTGATCTTTTGCCGCAATGTGCTGATCTATTTTTCCACCGCCTTGAAGAGCGACATCCTGACGCGCCTCGCAGTTGCGATGCATCCGCAGGGCTATCTATTCCTCGGCGCCTCGGAATCCATCGCCAATTACAGCGACGCCTTCGAAATGGTGCGCCATCCGGGCGGGGTGATGTACCGGCTCAAGAAAGCAGCACGCTGACCGGTTTTGCTCCTCTCCTTGCCGCTCCATGGCCGGATTTTGCCGTCTTGGAGTAGGTAACCCTCCGACTTTCTCTACTATCACCTTGTTCCTGCATGTAATTTTCGTTATGGCATAGGCATTGCTTTATTTCCCACCGAATACCTAAAGTTGAGGTGGGATATGCCGATGAATATCGATTCTGCACTGGGGCTACACGCCGACGCACTGATGCTGCGTGGCCGGCGCGCCGAGGTGCTGGCGAATAATCTCGCCAATGCAGACACCCCTCACTATAAGGCGCGCGATTTTGACTTTAAGTCCGCGCTCGCGCAGGCCCAAGGGCAATCACCCGTCAGTAGCGTGCGCCTGGTAACCACTCAGTCCGGCCACATCGCGGCCAACGCGGGCGCCGGCCGTCCGGACGCCGAATTGCAGTATCGCATTCCCAATCAGCCAACGCTCGACGGAAATACCGTAGATACCCAGATCGAGCAGGCCGAGTTTACCCAAAACGCCATTCAATATCAGACCAGTCTTACCTTTTTGAGCGGCAAGATCAGAGGATTGCTGTCCGCAATCCGGGGAGACTAGCCATGTCATTATTTAATATCTTCGATATCGCCGGTTCCAGCCTCAGTGCGCAGTCGCTGCGGCTCAATACCACGGCCAGCAATATGGCCAACGCCGACACGGTGAGCAGCACGCCGCAACAGGCGTACCGCGCGCGCCAGCCGGTATTCGCCGCAGTGATGGATGCGCTGGGCGGAGACGGGCAAGAAACCAGAGTGGCCGTGAAGGTGCTGGGGATTGTGGAAAGTCAGGCCCCGGTGCGCAGCCAGTATGAACCGAACAATCCGCTCGCCGATGCGCAGGGCTATACCTATATGTCCAACGTCAATCCCATCGAAGAGATGGCCAACATGATGTCGGCCTCGCGCTCCTATCAGAGCAATCTCGAGGTCATCAACACCAGTAAACAACTTATGTTGCGCACCCTGGCGATGGGTCAATAGGAGGAAAGATGAACACCATAACAGCAACCAACCCGTATGACAGTTTGGGCCTGGGGCTCAGCAAATCTCCCGTGAAGGACAAGTCCAAGCTCGGACAAGCCGACTTTCTGGAGCTGATGACGGCGCAGTTGAAACATCAGGACCCGACCAAGCCTCTCAGTAACAGCGAATTTCTCGGCCAGATTGCGCAATTCAGCACCGTGAGCGGCATACAGGAATTACAAGGTTCATTCGGGCAGTTGGCCAGCGCGATGCAATCAAACCAGATTCTACAAGCCTCAAGCTTGGTGGGCCGTTCGGTGCTTGCGCCGAGTGGGCAAGGTGTGTTGCCGAAGGAGGGCGGTCTTAACGGCGCTGTGGATTTGGCATCCAGCACCAGCAAGCTCACTGTCGGTATTTTTAATTCAAAGGGAGAGCTGGTCCGCACTTTGGAGCTGGGCCCGCAACCCGAGGGGCAGGCGCGCTTTAGCTGGGACGGCCTCACCGATAGCGGTGAGCAAGCCGTGCCGGGAACGTATTTCATCAAGACCGAGGCCATTGTGGAAGGTAAAAACCAGGCCGTGGACACCTATGTCAGCGCCAAGGTAGAGAGCGTCAGTGTCGCGAAAAACGGGTTGAGCCTGAATCTCGGCGGTGCAGGCCCTGTCGAACTCAGCAAGATCAAACAGATTTTATAGTCTCAGAAAGAGGAGAATCGTCATGCCATTTCGTATTGCATTAAGCGGATTGAACGCCGCCACTTCCGATCTCAACGTGATCGGTAACAACATCGCCAACAACGCCACGACCGGATTCAAGGGATCGCGGGCGGAGTTTGGAGACATCTATGCCGCAAGCAGCCTGGGCGCTTCGAGCAACGCCATCGGCAGCGGCGTACGTCTGCAGAAGGTAGGTCAACAATTCTCACAAGGCACCGTCAATTTCACCAACAACAATCTGGATCTCGCCATCAACGGTTCGGGTTTTTTCCGTCTCAACGATAACGGCACCACGGTCTATTCACGGGCCGGTGCATTCGGTGTGGATAAAGACGGTTTTGTGGTGAACAGCACCGGCCAGCGGCTTACAGCCTTCCAGGCGACGTCTACCGGCGCAATTACAGGTGCGCGCGGCGATCTCAAGTTGTCCACGGCTAATATACCGCCCAAGGTGTCCGGCACGATCACGGTCGGCGTCAATCTGAATGCCGCTGCGGCGGTGCCTACGGTAGCCTTCTCTACCGCCGGACCTGCCGCGCCTGATCCTGCAAGCTATAACAATTCGACTTCACTTACGGTGTACGATTCACTGGGCGCGCCGCATCTCGCGACACTCTATTTTGTTAAAGAGAGTGCAGCCAATTCTTGGACGGTTTATAGCCAGCTGGACAACATTTTCCCAGCCCAAGGTACGGCTAATAATTTAGTCTTCTCACCCACCGGTGCGCTGACTACGCCTGGTACCCCCGGCAACATTGTACTCACGCCCATCACTATCCCGCCGCCGAGTGGCGCTAACCCGTTGACCCTGACGTTTAACTACACGAACACCACCCAATTGGGCAATGCCTTTGGCGTCAACTCGCTGACACAGAACGGTTATGCCAACGGCCGTTTGAGCGGCCTCAGCATAGATAATAGCGGCGTGGTGTCCGCGCGTTACACCAACGGTCAGTCCAGCAGCCTGGGGCAGGTGATTCTGACTAACTTCGCCAATCCGCAAGGTTTACAGCAGTTGGGTAACACGAGCTGGGCCGAGACCTTCACCTCCGGCGCCGCGCTGGACGGCGCGCCGGGAACGGGCAGCCTCGGCGCGATCCAATCGGGCGCGTTGGAGGGCTCCAACGTGGATCTCACCGAACAGCTCGTGAACATGATAACCGCGCAGCGAAATTTCCAGGCCAACGCCCAGGTGATTTCGGCGGCGGATACCGTGACGCAGGCAATTATTAATATCCGTTAAGGGTTATGAGCTAGGAGATCACCTGAATGAATCAGGCGCTTTACACAGTGATGTCGGCCGCCGACAAAACAATGGCGGCTCAGGCGGTCAGCAGTCACAATCTCGCCAACGCCAGCACCAACGGTTTTCGCGCCGATTTGCTCAATGCGGAGAGCCTCGCGCTGTCCGGTACCGACCCGTTGAGCCGGCCCGGTATCAAAGGGCGGACGGTGGATTTTACCCCCGGGGCTCTGGTCAATACCGGCCGTGACCTGGACGTTGCCATTCAAGGCGACGGCTGGATTGCGGTGCAGGCCCGCGACGGCAGCGAGGCCTACACGCGCGCCGGCGATTTGCACGTCAACACCAGCGGGGTGCTGGAGAACGCGAACGGTTATATGGTTATGGGGAACGGAGGGCCGATTACGCTGCCGCCTGCTGAGAAGCTGGAGATTGGCGTTGACGGCACGATTTCAATACGGCCGCTCGGGCAAACCGCTGCAACGCTGGCGGTAGTGGACAGGCTTAAATTGGTAAATCCGGATGTCGGTACTTTGGTGAAAGGTCCGGATGGATTGCTGCGCACCCGAGATGGCAAAGATGCAGCACCGGATGCCAAAGTGCGGGTGAGTTCGGGGAGCCTCGAGTCAAGCAACGTGAATGCGGTGGAGGAGATGGTGAGGATGATCAGTCTCGCCCGCCAGTTTGAGATGCAGATAAAAATGATGGCTACGGCGCAACAAGACGATACCGCTACGGCACAAATCATGCGGTTAACATAACGGCAGATAGAGGTAATAAGTAACGAGATAAAAGGAATGGTTTTGTAGGTCGGAGCGGGTGCATCGGACCCGACAATTTTAAGCAGTGAATGGAAAATAAAATGAGGAACGCAATATGAATCCAGCCTTATGGGTCGCCAAGACCGGCCTCGATGCACAGCAGATGCGCCTGGCGGTGGTTTCCAATAACCTCGCCAACGTCAACACCACGGGCTTTAAGCGCTCGCGTGCGGTGTTCGAGGATTTGCTGTATCAAAATGTGCGGCAAGTGGGCGCGCAGTCTTCGCAAAATACGCAATTGCCTTCAGGGTTGTCGCTGGGTACAGGCGTGCGCCCGGTGGCGACGGAAAAGCTGTTCACGCAGGGCAATCTGGTGCAGACCAGTAACCCGCTCGATATGGCCATTCAGGGGCGCGGATTTTTTCAGGTCACCACGCCTGACGGCTCGCTGGCCTACACCCGCGACGGTTCGTTCCAAGTAGACGCGCAAGGTCAGATGGTGACCTCCAATGGTTATGTCCTGCAACCCGCGATCACCGTCCCGCAGAACACGATCAGCGTCACCGTGGGTTCGGATGGCGTGGTCTCGGCGCTGGTCGCGGGCAGCACTGCGCCTACCCAGATCGGCAATCTGCAATTGGCGGATTTTATCAACCCCACCGGACTGCAACCGATGGGTGAAAATCTCTATCGTGAATCCACAGCGAGCGGTTCACCGCAGACGGGCAACCCGGGATTGACGGGGCTCGGCACTCTGGTGCAGGGGTCGGTGGAGAGCTCCAATGTAAACGTTGTGGAAGAGCTGGTGAACATGATCGAGACACAGCGCGCCTATGAGATGAATTCCAAGGCGATCGCAACAGCCGATCAGATGTTGCAGTACGTGAATAATAATTTGTAGGGCCGACACATTCGGCCGATTTGTGCGAATGAATTCGCACCTACGACGTAGCGAGGATAGATGATGCGAAATGCAATCAAATTAGCAGCGACCTGCCTGTGTCTGACCATGCTGGGTGGTTGCGCTACGACCACGGCGGTGCGTGACCCGGCCTATGCCCCGGTGCGCCCTGCCGAGCGGGACGCCGCGCAGGCGGCTGCGCCCGCCGCCTCGGCTCAAGGTTCGATCTATCGGGCGGGTCATGAAATCTCGCTGTTTGAGGATCAACGGGCGCGGCGGGTGGGTGACATTCTCACGATCCGTTTGGTGGAAAAGACAGACGCCAACAAAAAGGCCAAGACCAATACCAAAAAGAAAGACGATGTATCCATTGCCAATCCGACGCTGTTCGGCAAGTCTCCCTCTTTTGATTTGCTCACCTCGCATGACAACAATTTGGGCTTTGGACTCAATTCCAATCAGGACTTCAGTGGTGAGGGCGATAGTGCGCAGAGTAACAGTCTGACCGGCAGTGTCACCGTCTCCGTGGTCGAGGTACTGGCCAACGGTTACCTGGTGGTGCGCGGCGAGAAGCTGCTCACGATCAATCAGGGTGACGAACATATTCAAGTAGCCGGCATCGTGCGCCCGGCGGATATCCGCGCCGATAACACCGTGCTGTCCACTCAGGTTGCCGACGCGCAAATCACCTATGCCGGCAAGGGACAGGTAGCCGATTCAAATGCGGCGGGTTGGCTGGCGCGCTTCTTCCTGAGCGCGTTGTGGCCGTTCTAACAGGATCATTTCCTTATCCCCTCTCCCCCCCGGGAGAGGCCAGGGTGAGGGAAAACAGAGAAAAGTGGCAAGAGAAAAGGAGTTGCATCATGCTTAAATCAGTGTTCAAGAACGTCTTGCTGCGAAGCAGAGAAAGAACCATTCATGTTGTCATCTTTTCCCTTTTCCCTTTACTCTTTTCCCTGCCGTCAAACGCCGAACGCATCAAGGATCTCGCCACGGTGGCGGGGGTACGTTCCAATCAATTGGTCGGCTACGGTCTGGTGGTGGGGCTCAACGGCACCGGTGATCAGACCAGTCAGACACCGTTTACGGTGCAGAGCTTAAAAAGCATGTTGTCGCAGTTCGGCGTCAGCATCCCGCCGAACATCAATCCGCAGCTCAAGAACGTCGCGGCGGTGTCGCTGCATGCCGACATGCCACCCTTTGCAAAGCCGGGGCAGAAGATTGACATCACGGTCTCATCCATCGGTAACGCCAAAAGCCTGCGCGGCGGCAGCCTGCTGATGTCGCCGTTGCGCGGCGCCGACGGCAATGTCTACGCGATTGCGCAGGGCAATCTGGTGGTCGGCGGATTCGGTGCCGAAAGCGACGACGGTTCCAAGATCACCGTGAACGTGCCGAGCGCCGGCCGCATCCCCAACGGCGCGACCGTGGAGCGCAGTGTGCCGAACTCGTTTGACAATGGTGACGTGCTGACACTCAATCTGCATACCGCCGACTTTACGACGGCGAATCACCTGGCCAGCGCCATCAACAAGGCGCTCGGCAATGGTGTTGCGGAGGCGGTGGACGGCGCCTCGATCACGGTCAACGCACCCGCGGAGCAATCTCATCGCGTGAGTTTTGTATCGCTGCTGGAGAATCTCACGCTGGAACCGGGCGATGCGCCGGCCAGGGTCATTATCAATTCCCGTACCGGCACCGTGGTGATTGGACAACATGTGACGGTTACGCCTGCCGCGGTGGCGCACGGTAGTTTGACGGTGACCATTGCATCGAAGCCCATCGTCAGCCAGCCCGCGCCCCTCTCCGGTGGACAGACCGTGGTGGTGCCGAACGCCGACATCGAGGCTAAACAAGAAAGCAACCGCATGTTCTTGTTCAATCCGGGCGTATCGCTGGATCAGATTGTGCGCGCCGTCAACCAGGTGGGCGCCGCGCCGGGTGATCTGGTGGCGATTCTTGAGGCGCTGAAAGAGGCAGGTGCTTTGCGTGCTGAGCTAATAGTAATTTAATGAGCTTTATCTGATGAACACCACGCCAGCCGATACCGGTGTCTACACCGATCTTCAAGGTCTGACCCGCCTCAAGGCGGCGGCGCGCGGTAATTCTCCCGAGGCCGAGCGTACCGTCGCCAAACAATTTGAGGCGCTGTTTATTCAGATGATGCTGAAAAGCATGCGCGAGGCGAGCATGGGCGATGAACTGTTCGGCAGCGATCAGGTGAATACCTATCGTGATATGTTCGACCAACAGCTCTCGCTGAGCCTAGCCAATGGCAGCGGGATAGGTCTGGCAAATACCATGCTGCAACAGTTGGGAGGCCGTGGCGCGCCGCAAAGCTCCGATACGGATACTCTCAAGACAGAAAACGTTCTCGCGGCAAGACGCTTCAGCGGCACGGCGACGCCACTTTCACAGCCCGCTGCACCGGAACCCCGGACCAGTTTTGTCGGGCCGAAGCAGCAAGATATCGGACCGCTGTTCCCCTTGTCGCACGATGCGACGACCAATCCGGCGGCCAATCTCGATACGCCGGAGAGCTTCATCCAGGCGCTGTGGCCGCACGCTGAAAAGGCCGCGCAGAATTTGGGCGTGCAGCCGGAGGTGTTGCTGGCGCAGGCGGCGCTGGAAACCGGCTGGGGTCAGTCGGTGATCGGTATGGCGGGCGCCAGCAGTCACAATCTCTTCAACATCAAGGCGGACCCGAGTTGGGATGGACGGCGCGTCAGCGTGCCCACGCTGGAATACATGAACGGCATAGCGGTCAAGCGGAACGACGCCTTCCGAGCCTATGACTCGTATGCGGCAAGCTTCGATGACTATGTGACCTTCTTGCGTGAAAACCCGCGCTATGGATCGGCACTGCGACAGGCGGCCGATCCTCAGGCATTTTTGCAGAGTTTGCAGAAGGCAGGCTATGCGACCGATCCGCGCTATGCACAGAAGATCGCCAGCATCCTGCACAGCGACACGATGAGCGGGGCGGTCGATAAATTAAAGATCCCGGCACAGCCGCCGATAACACTGTTAAACGGCAGGCCCTAAGCTATGAATGTATCCATAATGTATTTAGCGTGGATCGGCGAGGACTAGGCCATGGCGGATTTGTTAAATATAGGCGTGTCGGGCCTGCTGGCCTTTCAGCGCAATCTGGCCACCACCAGTAACAACATCTCCAACGTGAATACGCCGGGTTATAGCCGGCAGCGTGTCGAGCTCGGCACCCGCCAGCCCCAGTTTTCCGGGGCAGGATACGTCGGCAACGGTGTGCAGGTGTCCGGTATACAGCGGGTCTACGATAGTTTTCTCACGTCACAGATACGCACCAGCACCTCCACCAACAGTCAACTGCAGAGTTTATACAGCTATGCAAGCCAGGTGGATAATCTGCTCGCCGACTCGCAATCCGGCCTGTCGCCCGCCCTGCAGGATTTCTTCGGGGCGGTGCAAGGCGTGGCGGACGACCCTGCCTCTACGCCGGCGCGTCAGGTATTGTTGAGCAACGCCGCAGGTTTGACGGATCGCTTCCAATATCTGAACCAGCGCCTGGTGGATTTACGCAACGGTGTCAATACTCAGCTTCAGACGACCACTACTGAGATCAATAGCCTGGCGCAGGGCATCGCCAATGTTAACAAGGGCATCGCGGATGCCTTGGGCTCAGGGGGCGGGGCGGCGCCTAATGACTTGTTGGATAAGCGGGATACCTTGATCGCACAGCTTGCCGAGCGGGTGGCTGTGACGACCATCCCGCAGGACGATGGAGCGGTGAATGTGTTTATCGGCAACGGTCAGAGTCTCGTGGTGGGCACGGCCAGTAACACGCTGGTTACATCATCCAACGCCTACGACCCCGCCCGGCTGGAAGTCGCGTTCAAGACCGGGACGACGACCGTTATCATTTCGGACAGTCTGACCGGCGGGACGCTGGGCGGTGCATTACAGTTTCGCAACCAGGTGCTGGACAGCGCCCAGAACAGCCTGGGCCGGTTGGCCACCGGCCTCGTCAACACCTTCAATGCCCAACATTTGGAGGGGCAGGATTTGAACGGCGCGCCGGGCGCGGCGTTTTTCAAGGCAGGCCCCGTTCAGGTGCTGGCGCGCTCCTCCAACGGCGGCAGCGGCGTGGTGAGCGCCGCTATCGCCGATGCGAATGCGCTGACCAGCAGCGACTACCGCCTGCAGAATAATGCAGGGACGTATACCGTCACGCGCCTCTCCGACAACACCGTGACCACACTGGCGGGTTTCCCCGGCGCACCGGCGACGGTGGATGGCGTGACCATCAGCCTCAGCTCCGGTGTTATCAATTCCGGCGACAGCTTTTTGATTCAGCCCACCCGCAACGGGGCGCGTGATATAAGCGTCGCGATCAGCGACCCCCGCAAGATCGCCGTCGCCGCACCGATCCGCACCGGTAAGCCGCTCAGCAACCTCGGCAGCGCAAAGGTCTCCGCGGGAGAGGTGTTGAACAGCGCCAATCCCGCCTTGCTGAATACCGTCACCATTACCTTTAATAATCCGCCGACGACCTTTGCCGTCACCGGTGTCGCGCCCAATCCCTCGCCGGTTGCTTATACCAGCGGCGCGAACATCGCCTATAACGGATGGCAGATTCAGATCACCGGCACACCGCAAGCGGGCGACACCTTTACCCTTCAACAGAATACCAACGGTGTGAGCGACAACCGTAATGCCTTGCTGTTAGGCGGGCTGCAGACGCAGTTGACCCTGGCGGGGAGCAGCGCGAGCTATCAGGATCTTTACGGGCAAGTGGTCGCACAGGTGGGTTCCACCACTCATCAGGCCGACATCAGCCGCCAGGCGCAAGAGAGCCTGTTGGGGCAAGTGACCGCGGCGCGCGATGCCGTGTCGGGCGTCAACCTGGACGAGGAGGCCGCCGATCTGGTGCGCTTCCAGCAGGCCTACCAGGCCGCCGCGCAAGTCATCAGCAGTTCCAATAGTCTATTTGACGCGTTGCTTAACGCAGTCAGGAGGTAAGATCATGCGCATCTCCAGTACACAAATGAACCAGCAAGGGATTAGCGCGATCCTCGAACAGCAGGCGCAACTCAGCAAGACGCAGTTGCAACTCTCCACCGGGCGGCGCGTAGTCACGCCGGCGGATGACCCGGCCGCTTCCGCCCAGGCGCTCGGACTGACCCAGGCCGTGACCGGCACGCAGCAGTATCAAACCAATATTGATGTGGCACAGGGGCGCTTAAGCCTTGAAGAAGGCGTCCTGGGCGGCGCAGGTGACCTGCTACAGAATGTGCGGGTATTGGCGCTGCAGGCGAACAACGCCACCCTGAGCAACAGTGACCGTACCGCGATAGCCAACGAGGTACGTCAACGGCTCGATGAGCTGCTGGCGCTCGCCAACAGCAGAGACGCCGGCGGCGAGTACCTGTTCGCCGGTTACAAAGGCCAGACTCAGCCCTTCAGTCAGAACAGCAGCGGCGGCTTTATCTACAACGGCGATCAAGGTCAGCGCTATCTACAGATCGGCCCGACGCGACAGATCGCCGTAAGCGACTCGGGGACGGACGTGTTTCAGGCCATCCGTAACGGTAACGGCGCCTTCACGACCCAGGACAATGCAGCCAATACCGGCAGCGGCATCATTAACACCGGAACGGTGGTGAATCCGGCCGCCTATCAGGCGCACAACTTTACCATCACCTTTACCTCGGCCACCACGTTCGATGTCGTGAATAACACCACCTCGACCACTATCCTGAGTGCGCAACCTTATACCAGCGGCGCCGCCATCAGCTTCAACGGAATTCAAACCGCGGTTACCGGTGCGCCGGCTACGGGCGATAGTTTTGCCGTTTCTCCCAGCGCGAATCAGGACATCTTTACCACCTTGCAAAATCTGGCGAACGCCCTGGCCGCCCCGGTCACCGGCGGTTCCACCGCCAGGCTCAACAACGCCGCCAACCGCAGCCTGACGGATATTGACCAGGCCTTGGGTAATATCCTGGACGTGCGCGCGAAGGTGGGGGGTAGGCTCAATGCGGTGGAGAGTCAAAAGAATATCAACGACGGCTTCGCACTTCTGGCCAAGACTAGTCTCTCCAAGCTGCAGGATCTCGACTATAGCGAGGCCGCGAGTCGCCTCAACCTGCAACTTACCGCCTTGCAGGCCGCACAGCAGGCCTTTGTAAAGGTGCAGAATCTTTCGTTGTTTAATTTCTTGCGATAGGCCGGCTTACTCTACTTTGTAGGCAACCAGCTTGTTGTCGTTCATCATGGGAATTATCAGCAACTTCTTATCCTTGATGTAGGTAAGATCGGCGCTGCCTTGGCTGAGCGTGAGCAGCACATCCGCCTCGCCGCTGGGATGGATGCGATACAACTTACCCGCCATCCAGTCGGTCACAAAATAGGCGCCGTGGCCTTCCCCTTCCACGCCATCGAGATTACCCACCGGCGCCCCGTTGCCAAGGCTGCGTATACTTTTATCTTTCAGGGAAACGGTTTTTAAGTGTCCGGGGATCTTGGTATTAAATCCATTGGTCATCACACCCCAGGAACCGACCACCAAACGATCTTTTTCCGCGTACAGGCCGTTGGGAGATTCCAGTTTGCTGTCTTTTAACCACAACTCAAAGCGTCCCCTGCTCAAGCGATAGATGGCGTCGTCCATCATGTCGGAGGCATAGACGTTGCCCGCGCGGTCAACGGCGGGATCATTCAAAAATTTTGCCTTCTCCGCCACATATTTTTTTGCAATCCGCGCCTTGTCGAGATCAATCTCCACAAACGTGTCTATGTCGGTGACATAAAGTTTGTCTTTGCTCAGGGCCAAACCCTTGGGGGCATTTAGCCCTTTAATCCATTCCAGATCGAGCAGCTTGCCGTCGGGCGAGAGACGCGAGATAAAGCCGTTACCGTCTTTTTCCGATGGCGCACCATTAACATTAGAGACGTACAGTACATCGCGCTTGGCGTCGTAGATCACCGACTCGGGATTCTTGAGGCCGGTCAACTCCCAAACCTTGGTAAGCAATTCAGCCTGTGCGGCAGAGGGGGCAACGGCTACACAAAAAAATAAGTAACAACCATAGCAGGCTGTTGAAAAACAGCCTGCGTGCGGCCCACGGATGGGCCGCCATTTTTCAAACACGCTGTAGGTGTTTGAAAAATGGAGCAAAGCGAAAATCACATTTTTCGCTTTGCGGGTTGAAAAAGCCCATGGAAGGGCTTTTTCAACAACCTGATAGAGCCGTAAACGTGTGTCTTTCATAATGATCTCCAATGTCAGGCGGATAGGGTTAGCTTGTCTCTTCAACTTCATCGAGAGATTCGATGTTGCGCTTAAAGGCCCATGCCAGCAACGGCGCCGATAAATAGGCAATATACACCTTGCCGGCCGAGCCGACCACGGTCTCGGCCCCGAACCACGTTGCGAAGATGGAAAGTGTTGCCAGGCCGTAACCGAAGTTGCGCCCGGCCAGGAGATAATCCGCCTCGTTTTTGATACCCCGTGAGACGAGTATCCCCACCAGGAGTTGGGCGAAGATGTATACGAAGACGCCTATGAGTACCGTGTTCATGAATCCGGAGGGGCTGATCTTGCTTAATAACATGGACTTTAAGTTTAGCCTAAAAATCATGCACAATGCGAGGCATAGACCATCCGCCATTACTGAGTTAGCCCTATGACCACCACCCAAGAACTGAACTACGAAGGCGTGGAGCGTTTGCCTTTGCGCGCCTTCACCGAGAAGGCCTACCTCGATTATTCGATGTATGTCATTCTCGACCGCGCCTTGCCGCATATCGCCGACGGCCTCAAGCCGGTGCAGCGGCGCATCATCTATGCCATGTCCGAACTGGGGCTTGCCGCTACCGCCAAGCACAAAAAATCCGCGCGTACAGTGGGCGACGTGCTCGGCAAGTTTCATCCGCACGGCGATGTCGCCTGTTACGAGGCGATGGTGTTGATGGGTCAGCCGTTTTCCTACCGTTATCCGCTGATAGACGGGCAGGGCAACTGGGGTTCGCCGGACGATCCGCATTCGTTCGCCGCGATGCGCTATACCGAGGCGCGGCTGGGGCGTTTCGCCGAGGTGTTGCTGGCCGATGCGGGGCAGGGCACGGTGGACTGGATTCCCAATTTCGACGGCACGCTGGAGGAACCCAGGCTGTTACCGGCGCGCCTGCCGCATGTATTGTTGAATGGCACCACCGGCATTGCGGTGGGCATGGCGACCGACATCCCGCCGCATAACGCGCGTGAGGTGACGAGCGCTTGCATCAGACTCCTGGAAGATCCGAAGGCGACGGTCAAGCAACTTTGCGAACACGTGCGTGGCCCGGATTTTCCTACCGAGGCCGAGATCATCACCGCCCCTGCCGAACTCGCGCGCCTGTACGAGACCGGCTTGGGCTCTGTGCGCATGCGCGCCCGTTATGAAAGTGAGGGCGGAGAAATCATTATCACCGCGCTGCCCTACCAGACCTCCGGCGCCAAGCTGCTGGCGCAGATCGCCGCGCAGATGCAGGCGAAAAAACTGCCGATGGTGGAGGATCTGCGCGACGAATCGGACCATGAGAATCCCACCCGGCTGGTGATCGTGCCACGCTCCAATCGCGTCGACGTGGAGGAGTTGATGGCGCATTTATTCGCCACCACCGATCTCGAACGCAGCTATCGCGTGAACATGAACATGATCGGCCTGGATGGACGCCCGCGGGTGAAGAATCTGCGCGATATCCTGGCCGAGTGGCTGGAGTTTCGCACCGAAACCGTGCGCCGCCGTTTGCAGTACCGTCTCGACAAGGTGCTGGCGCGCCTGCATATCCTGGATGGTTTGCTGATCGCCTATCTCAATCTCGACGAGGTGATCGCCATCATCCGCCGCGAAGACCAACCCAAGCCCGTGCTGATGAAACGCTTCAAACTCAGCGATACGCAGGCCGAGGCGATACTGGACCTGAAGCTGCGTCACCTGGCCAAGCTGGAAGAAATGAAGATCAGGGGCGAGCAGGGCGAGCTGGGAGAGGAGCGTGAGGAATTGGAAAAGACGCTGGGTTCCAAACAACGGCTCAAGACCTTGATCCGCAAGGAGCTCATCGAGGATGCAAAAATCTATGGCGACGAACGCCGTTCGCCGCTGGTCGAGCGCGCCGCCGCCCAGGCCATGGACGAGACCGAACTCATTCCCACCGAACCGGTGACCGTGGTGCTGTCGGAAAAGGGCTGGGTGCGCGCCGCGAAGGGCCATGATATGGATCCCCTCGCGCTCGGCTACAAGGCCGGCGACAGCTTCAAGGCCGAGGCCAAGGGGCGCAGCAATCAGCTCGTCGTATTCATGGACTCCACCGGGCGCAGCTACTCGCTGCCCGCGCACACGCTGCCTTCGGCGCGCGGTCAGGGTGAACCGCTCACGGGTCGCCTACAGCCGCCCGAAGGCGCGAATTTTACCAGCGTGACGATGGGCAATCCGGATGATCTGTGCTTGGTGAGCAGCGACGCCGGCTACGGCTTTGTCGCGCGGCTGGAGGATTTATACGCCAAGAACAAGGCGGGTAAGGCGGTGCTTAATGTGCCTGAGAACGCGCGGGTATTGCCACTGGCAACGGTCGTAAATTACGAGAACGATTATGTCGCGGCGGTCACTCTGGAGGGACATTTGTTGATTCATCCGCTGCGCGAATTGCCAAAACTCGCCAAGGGCAAGGGGGTAAAAATGATCGGCATCCCTTCGGCGCGGTTTACCAGCCGTGAGGAATATGTGGTGGCCGTGGCGGCCCTTGCCCCGGATCAGAGCCTGGTGGTGTATTCAGGACAGCGGCATCTCACCCTCAAACCCGCCGATCTCGCCCACTACCAAGGGGAGCGCGGCCGGCGTGGCCTAAAGTTACCGCGGGGGTTTCAGCGGGTGGACAGACTCGGTGTGGAGCAATAAAACGGTGTCGGGTATTAAAAAATAGGCTGGGGTAAGCCAGCCTGTTAAAATACACGGGTCGGAGAGAAATGACCCTATTAAGGATATCGGCCCTGAGGATCGTATCTTGAGGGGCTGATCATTGAACTTAGTCCAGATCGCCCTCATCTAACTCACCGGAATCAACATTTTGGGAGTCAGCAATGAAACGCATATTCTTGTTCGTAGTGACCAACCTGGCCGTACTGCTGGTGCTGAGCATCGTGTTGCGCCTGCTCGGCGTGGATACCGCCCTCGAACGGCAGGGCGGGGGCCTGAACATAAACGGGCTATTGATCTTCGCCGCCGTCATAGGCATGGGCGGGTCATTTATCTCGCTGGCCATGTCCAAGTGGAGCGCGAAACGCATGACGGGCGCGCGGATCATCGAGCAGCCGGGTAATCCCACCGAGCGCTGGCTGGTGGAGACGGTCAGGCGCCAAGCCCAGAAAGCCGGGATCGGCATGCCCGAAGTCGCCGTCTACGACGCCCCCGAACCCAACGCCTTCGCCACCGGCATGAACCGCAACAACGCCCTGGTTGCGGTGAGCACCGGACTGTTGAACGCCATGAGCCAGGACGAGGTCGAGGCGGTGCTTGGGCATGAGATCACCCACGTGGCGAATGGCGACATGGTGACGCTGGCCCTGATCCAGGGCGTCGTCAACACCTTTGTCATCTTCCTGTCGCGCGTGGTGGGCTACGTGGTTGACCGCGTGGTGCTCAAGAATGAACGTGGCCACGGCGTGGGTTTCTTCGTCACAACGATGGTGGCTCAACTGGTGTTGGGGATACTGGCCTCGATGATCGTCATGTGGTTCAGCCGTCAACGTGAATTCCGCGCCGATGCGGGCAGCGCGCGTCTCGAAGGGCCCAACAAGATGGTCGCCGCACTGGAGCGGCTCAAGCAGTCGCATGAGGCTCCGTTGCCGGACCAGCTTGCCGCGTTCGGCATCTCCGGCGGCATCGGCCACGGATTGAAGCGCCTGTTCATGTCGCACCCGCCTCTGGAAGAGCGCATCGCGGCGCTGCAAAGCGGCCAGTGGCGGGGATAAAAGAATCAGATTGGATTTTCTGGAATTAACCGCAGAGTACGCGGAGGAATATAATCAGAAGGGGTTTGTATCTGCTCCGCGGACTCAGCGGTGAATTTTTCATTTCAAGCAGAAGGGGTGATACGTGTCCTTGATTCGTCCATTCACCGGACTACGTCCGGTGCCGGAGCGCGCGGCGGATGTCGCGGCCCCGCCTTATGATGTGCTCAATACCGAAGAGGCGCGGCAGCGGGCCGCAGGCAAGCCCTGGAGCTTCCTGCACATCTCCAAGCCCGAGATAGACCTCCCCGCCGGCACCGATCCCTATGCCCCGGTGGTGTACGCCAAGGCCGTGGAGAATCTCCACAAGATGGAAAAGGAAGGCATCCTGTGGCGCGATGCCAAACCTTACTACTATCTCTACCGCTTGCAGATGGGCGAACATGTGCAGACCGGCCTCGTGGCGGCGGCCTCGGTCGCGGCCTATGATGCGGAACGCATCCGCCGCCATGAATTCACCCGCCCCGACAAAGAGGACGACCGCGTGCGCCAGATCGCGGCGCTCAATGCCCAGACCGGTCCGGTGTTCCTCACCTATCGTCATAGCCCCGTGATTGATGCCCTGGCCGGGCGCGTCGCAAGCGATGCACCGGAGTATGATTTCAGCGCCGATGACGGCGTGCGTCATGCCCTTTGGGTGGTGCGCGACGAGGTGCTTATAAGGCAACTGGGCGAAGCCTTCGAGAATGTCGAGCGGCTCTATGTCGCCGACGGGCATCATCGCTGCGCGGCGGCCTCCCGCGTGGCCGCGAGCAGACGCGCCGCTGACGTACATGGATGTGCTAATGTCGCGGGAGGCAGGGCGCCGGGAGCGACCAATCCTGACCATACGGGCGAAGAATCTTACAACTATTTTCTTTCCGTGATCTTTCCCGACAATCAAATGCAGATCATGGACTACAATCGCGTCGTGCGCGATCTCAACGGCCTGTCGCGCGAACAGTTTCTTGAGCGGGTAGGACAAGCGTTCAGCATTGACAAGAGTGCGCACGCTGTGAAACCCGCGGGTATGGGAGAGTTTGGCATGTACCTGCCGGGCCAATGGTATCGCTTGCGCATCCGGCCGCAATTCATTCCGGCCAACAATCCTGTGGCCCAACTCGATGTGAGCCTGCTCGCCAATCATCTGATCGCGCCGATACTCGGTATCACCGACGCTCGGCGTGACAAGCGGATAGATTTTGTAGGTGGTATTCGAGGTTTGCAGGAATTAGAGCGGCGCGTGAATTCCGGTGAAATGGCGGTGGCCATTGCGCTGTTTCCGACCGGCATGGATCAACTCATGGCGGTGGCGGATACCGGCGAAGTCATGCCGCCCAAGTCTACCTGGTTCGAGCCGAAGCTCGCCGATGGCTTGGTGTCGCATGTGTTGGATTGAAGCAGATACAAGGCTACCGCTTAAGGAACTAGCGGACGCCTTTGCGGTAGCTCACGTGGGCACCATCAGCCATGCGTTGACGCAGGTGCGGCATCTATTGGAGGAAGATATAAGATTGGCGAAGCAGTTGGAGCAGGTGAGGCGAGAGGTATGGTAGTCATACAATGAAC
>JACPZD010000011.1 GCA_016195665.1 Gammaproteobacteria bacterium
CGCGCCGGTCTCGCCACGCACCAGCACCGTGACGTAACCGCCGCCGACGAACTGGCGCCCGATGAGCCGCACTTCCGCCGCCTTGGTCATGGCGTCGGCGGCTTCTATCGCCGGCACCAGCCCGCGCGTCTCGATCATGCCCAGCGCGATACCCGTTACTTCATTTGCCATAGCTAATCTCCTGATTAAAAGTATTTAAAACCGGTTATAGCTTTCGCTATAACCCCACGCGGTTACTAGCTGACACCCGCCGGCAGGATCTGCTCCACCTCGCCATGCACGCGCGCGATGATGTGCGCCGCCACCAGGCCGTCACCCACGCGCTCGCACGCATCCGCGCCAGCACGCACCGCCGCGTT
Organism: Gammaproteobacteria bacterium; assembly: GCA_016195665.1. NCBI lineage: Bacteria > Pseudomonadati > Pseudomonadota > Gammaproteobacteria > Gammaproteobacteria bacterium. The sequence continues at coordinate 360 of JACPZD010000011.1, forward strand.
CACCGCGCCGGTCTCGCCACGCACCAGCACCGTGACGTAACCGCCGCCGACGAACTGGCGCCCGATGAGCCGCACTTCCGCCGCCTTGGTCATGGCGTCGGCGGCTTCTATCGCCGGCACCAGCCCGCGCGTCTCGATCATGCCACACACTACTGCTTACAAAAACACCTGCTTACTACCGTGTTGACGGCTTCTGCGCTATACCTGCTGCTCCGCCAACATCTTTTTCGTCCCAACCATCTATGATGCCGCCGATGGTGAGGTCGGTGAGCACGCGAAAGTCGCCCGCTGCGTAACGCGCCGCCGAGCCGCTCATGGCGAACACCCATTTGCCGGGCGGCACGCCCACCGGATCCACCGCCACGCTCAACTTGCCCTTGGCGTCGCGCAGTACGCGCAGTGAGGCGCTGTACAGGCCCTCCACGCGCTGCGTGCACACTAGATCACTCATGACTTGGAGGATTTCCATCTTCTCCCCAGTAATCAATGATGCCGACAATGGTGGCGTCAGACGGATAGTCCTTGCTGCCCGCCGCCTCGCGCGCCGCCGAACTGCCCACCACGATCACCCAGTCGCCGGGGCGGCAGCCCACCGCATCCACCGCCACCGAGCGAGCGCCGCCTTTTTCCTTGACCACGCGCAGCGAGCGGTGGCCGAGGCCGGCGATGCGGTTGGTGGAGACCAGCGTCGTTTCCACTTGGCAGATTTTCATGCGTTACCCTCATGTTCGGCGACGAATTCGATAGCGCCGGTGTCTTTATCCTGCAAATTTGTAAACACGCTCAACAAACGGGCTTGAGCCAGCTCCGCATAGCGCTGACGGATGGCGTCACCCAGACGCAGTGCGCGGCATCTCGCGCGCTCACGCGCATTGGGCACCGCCCGGTTGTAACTCACCTGCAGGATGACGGGCGTCGGCAGGCCGTGTACGGCGTTGAGCTTTTTAAAAATTTTCACGCCCACGTCCAGATCCGCCGCGCCTTCCTCCAATGTGTCCATATGCGCGTAGTAGGCAAGATTGCGCAGTTGTACGTCGGAGTAGCCGTTGCCCACGCTGATGAAGCGCTCCTGATGACCGATGTCCGGGTAGCGTCCCTGATAATATTTATCCACATAATCCTGCTGCTTGAGGTTGTTCTCCAGCAGCCGGGCGATAAAGCGCAGCATCCCATCCGCCGGCCGCCCCTCCGCCCTGCCCCAGCCCTGCGCGGCGAGCGCCTGCTCGACGGCCGCCCGCACCGCGGCGCGCGGCGCGGCGCCTTGCATGACTTGCTGGTACACCGCCTTGTTGTCCACGTAGCGATACACGCTCATCCCGTCATTGCCATCCGGCACGTGCACCTTGATGGCGTCGTTGTCGGTGTCCACACCGATAAGCAACGTGGCCACCGAGGCGCCACAGCAATAACTGTTCTCTATCGCCTGGCGAAACTCGGTAAGCCGGTCCAGAGCCCCCTGCGCCGCCGCACGCGCATCGCTGCCGTGCGCCGCGCAGCCCTGGTGACTGTCCGTGCCGCTCCAGTGGTACACGGCTATCTTCAGGTACTGCGTAGCGGCATCGGGCAGGCTCGGCACACCCTCGCGGTGGCGGCGCAACTCGGTATCCGCCCAGCGCCGCACGCTTTCTTCAATATCAAACAGCGCGCCCGCATAAGCCTCGCGGTGTACGGCGCGCGCCGGTAACCGCAGGATATATTTCACCAGGCCCTTCAGGCGTCCATCCGCGCACGGCGAGATATCCACGCTGTGAAAACCGCCTTCCAGGAAGAAGCGTTGTGCCTCCTCCGCACTGTCCTGCGCCTGCTCTTGCGCCTCGCGCTCGCGCAGGCGCAGGTAGGTCTGGCACACCGCATGCGCATACAGATCGCGCATGTCCAGGGTCTCCACCCAGGCGTTTTGCAATAGCGCATCGGGCAAGGGAAAGCCCAGTTGTTGCTGCGCGATCTCTTGGGCGCGCGGCACAAAGTCGTGTTCGTGCTGCAAGGCCGCGATTTCCTTCAAGGCGGGTACGATGCCGTCAAACGCCACACGCACAGCGTGTTCATCGTCCCACAGGCGCTGATTGGCCTGGCAGTCCGGGAAACGCGGCGGCGCGAGCCCTGCCGCCCAATCGGTCGCTCCCGGCGTCCTGCCTCCCGCGACACTAAGCCCTCCCTGGCTGGCGCCGGGGTGCGTGGTTTCAGCGCGTAGCGTGGCCGACACAAGCGGCGCGTCCGCTTCTACCCGGCGCGCTGCAGGCTCACGCCACTGCTGCGCGCGCGTTAATCCATAGCGGTTGCGCGCCTCCCGAAGAGAGCCTCGCTGCGCGTGACTGCGTGTGATGGTGGCGACCATGTCTTTAGTGCATTCCTGTAATTTTCTCTACACGCTACCCGCGTGCGCCGCCCGATACCGTGATAAGCGAACCGCTCATGGCGCTACCGCTGCTGCCGGTAACCTTGCTGGGTGGCGCTTCCGGATGCTCTACCTCACGGAAGCGACGCGCATTGGCCTGCACCCCACGCGGCTGGCCGCGCTGGGTGAGATTACGCGCGGTGGAGGAAGTACCCTCGGTGCCCGTGACGCGCTCGTTACGCGCCCAGTCGTCGCCGGTGATGCGGCGCGCCTCGGTGCCTTCGCCGGTAACGCGCGACTTCGTTTCGGTCGCTCCCGGCATCCCGTCTCCCGCGACACTGGCGCGTCCTGGTGCGTCGGTTTTTTGCACCTGCGCGGCGCCGTGAGCAGGTTGGCGGAACTCCGCGGTGCCGGTCACCATGCCCGCTGATTTGGCCAATGGCCCGGTAATACTCGTCGCGCCGTCATAGACCGTGCCGGTCACCCTGTGCATGGCCACCGCGTGCGCGACACGCACGGGAGGGGTGACGCTGAATGCGCCTTTAGCCTTGGCGCTCTGCGCCACCGGTTGCGCACCGTCCGTGACGGTCGCTCCCGGCGTCCTGCCTCCCGCGACACTAAGCCCTCCCTGGCTGGCGCAGGCCTGGCTATACTGATCGTCGCCCATATACGGCGTGCCGGTGACGCTCAAGCACGCGCCGCGCTCGTCGCCGGTCATCTTGCCCTTGACGCCGGGCTGGATGCCGGTCATGGCGTGGCCCGCCGGCTTGCGCTCGGCCACCACGCGCGCCGCGCTGGTCTGCACGTCACGCGTGTCGGTCGCTCCCGGCGTCCTGCCTCCCGCGACACTAGCGCGTCCCTGCGCGTCGGTCGCTACCGGCGTCCTGCCTCCCGCGACACTAGCGCGTCCCTGCGCGTCGCAAAATTCCTCATAGCGGTCAGGTCCCACGTAGGGCGTGCCGGTGACGCCCTTGCAGGCGCCGTATTCGTCGCCGGTCACTTTCTCTGAGCGTCCCACCTGGGTGCCGCTCACCGGCTGATCCTGCCAGGTGCGCGCCACGCCGACCTTGGCGGGTGATGCTGCGGGCTCCGTGCCGCAAAGTTGTTTTTGCAACTCCGCGCCGATGTACTCGGTGCCGGTAATTCCATGGCATGCGCCATACTCGTCACCGGTAATTTTCGCGGACCCGCCCACCAGCGTGCCGGTGACCGTGCGCCCATGCGTGGTGCGCGATACATTCACCTTGGCCGGGCCGGGCGATTGTGCATCCGCGCATGGCACATCCGCCGCGGCCGGATTGAGGTATTCATCGCCGGTAACGTGCTTGCAGGAACCCGGCTCGTCACCCGTCACCTTGGGACTGGTACCGACCTGCGTGCCGGTCACGGCCTTGTTCTTTACCGTGCGTGTCACACCCGTCTTGGGTGCGGGCGCGCCCGGCGTCGTGTCGGTCGCTCCCGGCGTCCTGCCTCCCGCGACACTAGCACTTCCCTGTGCGTCGCAAAGCTGCGCGTGGTTTTCCGCACCAAGATATTCAACACCGGTAATACGCTTGCACGTGCCCGGCTCGTCGCCCGTCACCTTGATGCTCGGCCCCACTTCCGTGCCGGTGACGCGTTGCGCGCCACCCACGGTGTGGGTCGCGCCCACCTTGGCGGGCGGCACATACGGTTCGCCGGCGCACAGCGCCGTATATTGGTCGGGGCCGATATATTCGGTGCCGGTGACCTTCTTGCAACTGCCCGGTTCGTTGCCGGTAACCTTGGCGCTGCGCTCCACCAGCGTGCCCGTAACGATCTGACCGCCGGTGGTGCTCGCCTCCTCCACCTTGGGCGGCGCCTCGCACTGGCCGAATTCGCAGCGCCCGTTCACCACCACCGGCTCCGGACGGTTGATCTGCGGCAGCGGTTGCGGCGTCCTGTCGCGTGCCGCCTTCTTGCGCATATTTGATACACGCCGCACCACCACGCGCGGCGCATGCAATTCACGCGGCACGCCGAAACCGGTCGCAGCATCAGCCCTGGAGTCTGAGGCCTGCTCGGTCAACGGCATCGGCTTTATATTGGCGGATACGGACGCGCGCTGCCCGGTGTCCTCCTGTTGCGTCTCGTTTTCGCACTGACCAAACTCGCAACGCCCGTTCACCACTTTGGGCGGCTCGCGCAGCGGTGCCGGGGGCTGAGCGGGCCGCGCAGCGTGTGCGCGCTTGGTACGCTTCTGCCAACCCGACCCGGACTGTGCGGGCGGTAGGGTATGAGGCATACCGCCGAAACCGGCGTCCGCTGATAGGCTGTTATGCTGGGCCGATTCATCAGGTTTCATGTTTGTCTGCATAGGACTGTCCTGTATTGCATGATGTGGTTCGCTTGTCGCCTCGCGCCGTGCGTCCGGCGTGCTTGCAACCGGGTTATCAACTTTCGACGTATACGGATGTACTAGTGTCGCGGGAGGCAGGACGCCGGGAGCGACCCGTGCGTTCTCCAAACTTTTTTTTTCAGTCTCTGCTTCCTCTTTCAGGCCGTCCGGCTTACCTTCCCGGAACACCCGGCTTACCATGATGTCTTCCGTCTCGAGTGTCATCAGTTGCTCGCGCGTCAGCGCGCCGCCCTTGGCATACAGGCGATTGGCCTGGCGCAGGCGCGCGCGATCCAGCGCGTTGCGGATGCTCCTGGCGTTGGCAAACTGCGGCATCTTCATGCGCCGCTGGATGTAGTCGTAAAACGCCTGCTCCGCCTGGGGGCTGAGGCGGTATTGCTGTTGTTGCAGCATCAGGTGCGTGATCTGCATCAGTTCATCCGCCGCAAAGTCCGGAAAATCCAGATGGTGTGCGACGCGCGAGGCCATGCCCGGATTGCTCTTGAAGAAGGTATCCATGCGATCCTTATAACCGGCCAGGATCACCACCAGATCGTCGCGCTGATTCTCCATCACCTGTAACAGAATCTCGATGGACTCCTGACCGTAGTCGCGCTCGTTTTCCGGGCGGTACAGGTAATAGGCCTCGTCTATGAACAGCACGCCGCCCATCGCCTTTTTCAAGACCTCTTTGGTCTTGGGCGCGGTGTGGCCGATGTACTGGCCGACCAGATCGTCGCGCGTCACCGACACCACTTCAGGACGACGGATGTAGCCCAAGCGGTGCAGAATCTCCGCCATACGCATGGCGACCGTGGTCTTGCCGGTGCCGGGGTTGCCGGTAAACGACATGTGCAAACTGGGCGGCCCTGAGCTGAGGCCCATACCCTTGCGCAGCCTGTCCACCATCAGCAACGCCGCGATCTCGCGGATGCGTGTCTTGACCGGCTTCAAGCCCACCAATTCACGATCCAGCTTGTCGAGAACCTCCTCGACCTCCGAGTCGCGGAAGGCGCCGGCTACGCTGACCTGCGCGTCGCCTGTACTCGTCTGTTGTCCTGCTGTCGTCGCCATGCTATTTCTCGTTTATCAGTCAATTAGTAGCTGGTAGCGAGTGGCGAGGATAATTGATTTGTGCCATCCTCGCTTTCTCCTCGCTACCAGCAACTCGTCACTCGCTACTGTTTTTACTCAGGAGTCACAAAGTAAGGCTACAATGCTTATGATGTGACTCCTGAGTAAATACCCTGTTTTACCTACCCCCACCCTGTCCCGCCCCCTACATAGGGGGCGGGGACGTGACGTGAAGTGTAGCCTTACTTATTGACTTATGAGTAACTATAGCGCTCACCCTCTGGGTTATCGGTGGCGTAAGAGTGCACGGTGTAACGAATGTTGCGGCCATTGACCTCCTGGCGCGTGAGACCAAAACCCGGCTCGTACGACGGGCGGTTGACGATGAACGACAGTGTCACGCTTTCGACGCCGCGTTTGTTGTCAAAGGCCAACACCCGGATATAGTGATTGGGGTAGGCTTTGCGGCAGGCGTTCACCTCCAGCATGATGCCCGCCGGATCCTTGAGATCAAACATCGGCAAATCCCACATCTCCCAGTAGGTATTACGCGGGTGCGGATCGTCGGTAAATTCCACGCTGACCGCCCACTTGTTGCTTAAACAGTATTGAATCTGTGCGCGAATCTCATCGTCGCTGAGATCCGGCAAGAACGAAAAGGTGCCTTGTGTGATTTTCATAACTATCTCCTGTTTGCTATATCAACGGCTGATGGTGGCGGTGGGCACGAAGTCAGGGGTGTCCGTGGACTCATAGTTGAAGCTGACATCCTTCCACAACTCCAGCGCGACTTTCAGCGGTGTACACCACTTGGCGGCCTTCGCCAGAATCTGCGGGCCTTCGTTCCAGATATCACGGCCTTCGTTACGCGCCTGAACCATGACCTCCAGCGCCACGCGGTTTGCCGTGGCGCCCGCCTGGATGCCCATCGGATGGCCGATGGTGCCGCCGCCGAATTGCAGCACCACGTCGTCGCCCAGATAAGTCAGTAACTGATGCATCTGACCGGCGTGAATACCACCGGACGCGACCGGCATGACCTTGTTCAGCGAAGCCCAGTCCTGTTCGAAGTACAGGCCATGCTCCAGGCTCACCGGGGTGTGCGTTTGCAGTAAGGTGTCATAAAAACCCTTAATCATGAGCGGATCGCCTTCCAGCTTGCCGACCACGGTGCCGGCATGGATGTGGTCCACGCCCGCCATACGCATCCACTTGCAAATCACGCGGAAGTTCATGCCATGATTCTTCTGGCGCGAGTAGGTCGAGTTACCGGCGCGGTGCAGGTGCAGGATCATGTCGTTCTTGCGACACCACTTGGCCATACTCTGGATCGCGGTTTAGCCGATGACCAGGTCAATCATGACGATGATCGAGCCCAGTTCCTTGGCGAACTCGGCTCGCTCATACATATCTTCCATGGTGCCCGCGGTGATGTTCAGGTAGTGGCCCTTAACCTCGCCTGTGGCGGCGGAGGCCTTGTTGACCGCATCCATGCAATACAGGAAACGGTCGCGCCAGTGCATGAAGGGCTGCGAGTTGATGTTCTCGTCGTCCTTCACAAAATCCAAACCGCCCTTCAGCGCCTCATACACCACACGGCCATAGTTACGGCCGGACAGGCCGAGCTTGGGCTTGGTGGTTGCCCCCAGCAACGGACGGCCAAACTTGTCCAGACGCTCGCGCTCAACCACGACACCGGTAGCGGGACCTTGGAAGGTCTTCAGGTAGGCAACCGGAATGCGCATATCTTCCAGGCGCAGTGCTTTCACCGCCTTGAAGCCGAACACGTTACCGATAATGGAAGCGGTCAGGTTAGCGATGGAGCCGGGCTCGAACAGGTCGAGGTCATAGGCGATGTAGGCAAAGACCTGGCCGGGGGTGCCGGGCACCGGGTCCACCTTGTACGCCTTGGCGCGGTACAGGGGCGCGTCGGTCAAACGATCCGTCCATACCACGGTCCAGGTCGCGGTCGAGGATTCACCGGCCACGGCAGCCGCCGCTTCAATCGCATCCACACCTTCTTGCGGGGTGATACGGAACATCGCCAGCATGTCGGTGTCCTTGGGCTTGTAGTCCGGCTCCCAATAGCCCATCTTGGCGTAAGGTATCACGCCCGCTTTATAGCGCTCCTTGCCTTCCTTCAGTGTTCCTACATCTGCGTCTTTCGCCATAACGGCCTCCACTTGTTTATCAATTATCAATCGTTAAACCGTACACGTTACGTGTCGCCCGGCGCAGCGCCTGCCCACTCAGCATGGGGATCGCTGACGCGCAGCACCTTTTAATGCCTATATTAAGCAAAAAACCTTATAAATAATAATCAATAATAAAAATTATATTTATAGATTTTTATCTATGTATTATTTTTTTCCTTGAGCACACATAGTGATGATGGTTAACACACGCCAACGCCGCTGCGGTTTACGCGCGCCGCCCGGGTTCGCCCTCCGGCGACGCACAGGGAAGAGCGGTAGCGAAGGGTTCTGCTAGTGTCGGTCGCTCCCGGCGTCGTGCCTACCGCGACATTGGTGCATCCATGTACGGCACGGGAGGCACCACGCCGGGAGCGACTTCGGCGAAAGCGAGCAACAACTCGATCGCCTCGGGTGGTTCCTGCTCGGGGCGGAAGGCGAGCAAAGCGTTGTCGCGGATCTCGACATAGAAGCCCGGGTGATCGCGTAACAACTGTTCGATCTCCGTCCCGACAAAGGCAAGCGCCCGTGCCGGATCCTGCGCGTAGAGACGGTAGTGCGGGGCGAGCGCCGGGCGGCCTGCCAGATCCACCTCCTGATACTCGACCAGGTAATGCTCAAGATAACCTCCGGGCGTGATCGCAAGATTGGGCAATGGCGCCTCACCAGCTTCAAGATGGTGGATGAGCGTATGACGGTGCTCGGTGTAGTAGTCCGGGGCGGCGGTGTGGCTGTAATCGAATATCTTGATCTCGCAGCCACGGTAGGCGCCGGTCATCACGTTGCTCTCCTGGCGGTCGGCCCCGCGGCGCAGGTATACGAAGTCGTGGCTGTTGAGCGTGCCCACTGTGGCCGTCGCGAACTGAAAGCCGTGACGCCGCGCCACTTCGGCCATCTGCTGTTCGCGCGCCGACCATGGCGTGGCGCTGTTAAGCGGAGTCTGGCCGGAAGCCGGGCTGCATTGAATAGAAGTGGCGAGTGGCAAGGAAAAGCACGACTGTTTTCATCCCTGCTACTCGCTACTCGCCACTCGCTACTTAAATACGAGGAACCCTGCATGTCACCATCTGCCGACACAAGCGCCGCCCCCGGCCGGGAAGCGCGCGACAAACCCCCTCCTGTTTCGCCGTTTCGAGTTTGAAGGCTACTCTGCGACACGCGCCTTTCTCGATGCCCTGGAGGGCTTGTCGAAGGATCTGGGTTATTACCCGGATTTGGGTTTTGCCTCCAAATACGTCAACGTGACGGTGCAGGCGCGTGACGGCAGCGCGCTGGCGCCGGCCGACTACGAATTCGCCGCGCGGGTCACGGCGCTTGCCGGTACGCCATAGCACGCGGCCGGCACTATCCTCTGGCCGGCCCGGATCGATCAACGCGCCATCCACAGCGATGCCTCCCAGTAGAGCGGTATCCCGACTATCACATTGAAAGGAAACGTCACACCGAGCGACAGCGTCAGATAAAAGGAGGGATTCGCCTCAGGAATCGCGAGCCGCATGGCGGACGGTACCGCGATATAGGATGCACTCGCTGCCAAAATGGCCACCAGCATCGTGCCGCCGGGGCTGAAGCCGAGCAGGTAGTGACCGGTAACCAGACCAAACGCTGCCCCGATCAGCGGCATGATGATGCCGAAACCCACCAGAAACATCCCCATGCGGCGGAACTCCCCAATGCGTTTGGCCGCCTCCATGCCCATCTCGAGCAGAAACAGGGACAACACGCCCATGAATATCCCGTCGTAGAACGGCATAATCTTTTGCAGGCCATCGGACAGGGCGAACGCGCCCACTGCAATACCGCCAAACAGCAGGATCACGCTGCCATTGGTAACGGCTTCGTGTACCAACTGACCCACCGTCTGGCCGCCATCGGCATCAGACGTACTGTCACGCGGGCGTGTCAGCTTGGCGAGCAGCAAGCCGATAATGATGGCTGGCGACTCCATGATGGCGAGCATGATCACCGGGTAGGTCTCATGCGTGATGTTTTGCGTTTCCAGAAAGGCCAGCGTGGTCAAAAATGTGCCGGCGCTCACTGAACCATAGTGCGCGGCAATCGCAGCAGAGTTGAGTGTGTCCATGTGCCCCAGCCAGCGCAGTATCGCGTAGGCGATGAGCGGCAGCAGGATACCCAAGGCAAAGGCCGCTGCCACGGCTTCGAGTGCCGCTCCTAAATCCGCCTTGGCCAGCTCCATGCCGCCGTGCAGGCCGATGCCCAGCAGCAGATAAATCGACAGGCCCTTGGCCAGTTCGGGAAACTTCAAGTCCGAACGCACCAGGTGCGCCACCATACCGAGCGCGAAAAACAATACCGCCGGAATCAGCAGGCCGCCCAACATCTCACATACCCCGTAAACGCATGTTCAGTGGGCAACTGCATTAGTGCTTCACCCACAACGCATCAGACACCAGTGACACACCGCCAAAGCGCTTCAGCACCGGGCGGATCAACTCCACCAGATCATTTACCCGTTCCGCGTCACAGACGATGACCAGATAACTGTTATTGAACTCGCCGCTCACCCCGCCCAGACTCTCGCCCCGATCACCTTTGCCATAAGCGCCGGGAATCATGGTGTAGCTGGGAAAACCGTGCCTCTCGAGCAAAGCCAGCACTTGCGGCACGGCCACCGACTCAACAACCACCTCGACCTTTTTAACTGCCTTCATGGGATATTTCCTGCGCCTGTTATGTCAGCCATGTCCGTCCATTATGTCAGCGAAGGCCAGCAGATGCTCGATGGCCTCCGGCGGCTCAAGTCCCTGATCGGGGCGAAAGGCCAGCAGGACATTGTCACGGATCTCGACATAGAAGCCCGGTTGCGCGAGCAGCAATTTCGCCAGCCTTGTGCTGGTCAGTGACAGCCCCTGCTCCGGTTCGTGTGCATAGAGGCGGTAGTGCTGTGAAAGCGCCGGGTGAGATGCGAGATCCACCTCGTGATATTCAATGAGGTAGCGCTCCAGATAACTGCCGGGTGTGATTGCGAGATTGGGCCACCTGCCGCCCTCAGCCGGCCCCCGGCTCAGCATGATGATCGTATGACGGTGCCCGGCGTAGTAGTCCGGGGCGGCGGTGTGGCTGTAATCGAATATCCTGACCTCGCAGCCGCGATAGGCGCCGGTCATCACGTTGCTCTCCTGGCGATCGGCCCCGCGGCGCAGGTATACGAAGTCGTGGCTGTTGAGCGTGCCCACTGTGGCCGGCGCGAACTGAAAGCCGTGGCGCCGCGCCACCTCGGCCATCTGCTGTTCGCGCGCCGACAGCCGCGCCTTCTCCTTGACCAGCTTCGCGTCATGCATGCGCGCCGACAGCGAGTGGCGGGTGAACTGGTAATAGTTGTCGAGGCCCAGTATCTCGAACGGCCGGCCCGCGTGCAGGCATGCCTCCTGGAACTGGTGCAGGTATTCCATCGCGGTGTGGTCAATGATGCGGCCGGATTCGGTGACGGCGAGCGTGATGCCCGCCCCCGGCGGAATCGCCTGCAGCAGCTTGTCGAGCGGCAGCAGATTGAAGCACACGATCGAGCCGAGCGAGATGCGGTAGTGCGGCAGTGAAGCGCCATTTTCCACCTTGACCTTGATCACCGGGTTGCGGAACAGCCCGGCGAAGTTGCCCCATAGCAGTTTGAACGACTGGGCGAAGGTGAGCCGCCCGGTCAGCACCGCGCGAAACGACGGCGTGAGCAGATATACGAGCAGCGCGATCTCCGCCGCGATGCCCAACAGGATGCCGATCAGCAGATCGGTGGCGAGAATCGCCGCGATCGTCGCCACGAAAATGATGATCTGGTCGCGCCCGATGGCGAAAGTCTTGCTGAACACGCGGATCTCGCACAGCCGCCAGCCGACGTAGACCAGGATCGCGCCGATGGCCGCGAGCGGGATGCGCGCGATCAGATCCTTGGCGAGGAACAGAAACACGATCAGGAACACCGCATTGTAGAAGTTGGCCCACAGAGTGCGTCCGCCGGCGTCAATGTTGGCGCGGCTCTTGACGCCGCCGGGGATGATGGTGAGTCCGCCGAAGATGCTCGACAGCGTGTTCGACACACCCATGGCGCGCAGCGTCACGTTGGGGTGCGACTTGCGCTGGTAGGGGTCTATCTTGTCCACTGCGGCGATGGTTGCGAGCGACTCGATGCCGTCAATCAGGGTGAGCGTGATCACCACCAGCAGCACGCTCCACCACAGTTTGGTGCGGTCCCACACCGCGCCGAAGGCCGGCAACGTGATGCCGCCCTCGATGATGTTATGCGGCATGGCGATCAGATACTTCGCATCGAGCTGCAGCAGGTAGCCGAACCCGATGCCGACGCCCGCCACGAACAGCGGCGCCGGGATGCGCCGCAGCCGGGCATGGCGCGTACGGTTGAGGTAGAACATCAGAAACAGGCAGATGCCGCCGATCACCGCTATCGCCGGATCGATCCTGAGAAAGCTTGTGGGCAAGTTCGAAATCGTCACCAGCATGCTCTTCGCGGGCGGCACGAAATCGCCCAGCAGCGCCGGGATCTGCTTGATGATGATCATGGCGCCGATCGCCGCCAGCATCCCCTCGACCACCGTCACCGGCAGGAACAGCGCGAAACGCCCGGCCTTGAATAGGCTCAGCACGATCTGCACCAGGCCGGTGAGGCAGATCGCCACCAGCAGCAGCGGATAACCCGCCGCGAGATCGCCGTCGCCGAGCATAATCATGCCCGCGAGCAACGCAGGCGCGAGCCCCGCCGCCGGCCCGCTGATGGTGACGTAGGCGCCGCCCAGGAACGGGAAGATCAGCCCGGCGATGATGGCCGAGATCACGCCCGTGACCGGCGGCGCGCCTGAGGCGATGGCGATGCCGAGCGACAGCGGCAGCGACACCAGCGCCACCTGCAAGCCCGCCAGCAGGTCATAGCGCCAGTGCTTTAAACCTTTGATCCCGTTTTGCGGTTTTTCCGTCTGGAGCGAAATATTTTTCGGCATAGCCAGGATAATGCCTAGCCTGTACAATAAATGAAATTAAAGTTTTATGATGACTGTGATAGGCTCCCGTCTATGGATCATCAGGAGCACACATGCGCCACGCCACCTTACGCCAGCTAAAGGTGTTTGAAGCCATCGCGCGCCACTTGAGCTTTACGCGCGCCGCCGAAGAGCTTCATCTCACCCAGCCCACCGTTTCCATGCAAATCAAACAGCTCACTGGCACGGTGGGCATGCCGTTGTTCGAGCAAATCGGCAAACGCATCCACCTCACCGGCGCCGGCCAGGCGCTCCATGCCACCTGCCGTGAGATATTCGACAGTATCGAGCGCTTCGAGATGGATGTCGCGAACCGTAAAGGTTTGAAAAAAGGGCATCTCAAGCTCGCGGCGATCACTACCGCGAAATATTTCGTGCCGCGTGCGCTGGGACCGTTTTGCCAGCGTTACCCGGGGATCGAGGTGTCGCTCAAGGTTACCAATCGTGAGCGCGTGCTGGAATGGCTGGCCAATAATCTGGATGACCTGTACATTCTGGGTCAGCCGCCGGACAACCTGGATGTGGTCTACAAGTCATTTCTGGAAAATCCGCTGGTGGTCATCGCGCGTCACGATCATCCGCTCGCCGGTAAACGCCGCATTGCGCTGGAACGCATCGCCAAGGAGCCGTTTCTGATGCGTGAACCAGGCTCCGGCACGCGCATGGCCACACAGCGTCTGTTTGACAAAAACCGTCTCAAAATCAACATCAGCATGGAGATCGGCAGCAACGAGGCGATCAAGCAAGCTATCGCGGGGGGGTTGGGGATATCGGTATTGTCGCGTCACACCCTCGCGCTGGAGGGAGAAAGCGGCCCGTTTGCGGTGTTGGACGTACAGGGCTTCCCCATAGAGCGCCACTGGTACGCGGTATACCCGGCCGGTAAACATTTGTCGGTGGTGGCGCGTGCGTTTTACGATTATTTGCTCAGCGAGGGCACGCGCGTCGCCGAGTCGCCGTTTGCCTCCGGTAAAACCCGGCGCGGCAGCTAAACCTGGCGTCAGCCCTTCAACAACATCTCTTCGGCGCGCTCCAACGCATGCGCACTGCCGTAGAGTATCAGAACGTCGCCTGCGCGCAACTGGGTGTAAGGCTCGGGTTGCGGGCCGCGGATCCCGCCGCGACGCACCGCCGTGACCACCACATCCAGCTTATCCAGGCCCAGTTGCTCCAGAGTGCGCCCCACCGCATACGCGCCTTCCGGCAGCATGACCGAATGCAGGCGTTCGCTTTGACTTTCGGGCTGACCCAACGCGTAATGATCTTGTCCGGGGAAGAAACCCCGCAATAAGCGATAACGGTCGCTGCGCACATCGCCCACCCGCCGCACCACACTGGAAACGGGCACCTCGAGCAATAGCAATAATTGCGATGCAAGCATGAGGCTCGCCTCCAGCGTCTCCGGCACCACCTCGGTGGCGCCGGCCTCCAGCAGCCGTTCCAGCTCGGAATCGTCGCGGGCGCGCACCAGCACGGGCATATCCGGACGCAGGCGGCGGATGTGTTCGAGTATCTTAAACGTCGCCGGCATGTCGCCGAAGCTCACCACCAGCGCGCGGGCGCGGCTCAAGCCCGCCCCTTGCAATATTTCCCGGCGCGCCGAATCGCCGTAGTGAACCGGATCGCCGGCGTCCTGCGCGTCTCGCACCCGTAGCGGATCAAGGTCCAGCGCCACGAATTCAAATCCCTCTTGTTCTAAAATGCGGGCGATGTTTTGACCCACCCGTCCATAGCCACAGATAATGACGTGCTGGTTCATGCCTTGCGTGGCTTCACTGATCCGCACCTCCGTTTGCAAACGGCCTTGCCCGTAACTCAAGGCGAGAAATCTTTTCGCCAGCTCGCCGTTATAACGTATCAGCAGCGGCGACAGGGTCATGCTCAGAATGGCCGACGCGAGAATAATCTGGCTGGCCGGGCCACCCAGTAATTTATAATCGGTAGCCAACGACAACATCACAAAACCGAACTCACCGGCCTGTGCAAGCGCCAACCCCGCGCGCAGCCCGACGCCCCGCTCCATCTTCGCCAACAAGGCCAGGCCCATAATCAGCAAGATCTTGAAAACCACGATGGCGGCCACCAGCAGCAGCACCCAATACCAGATCTGCGGCAATGCCGAGATATCGAGCCGCATCCCGATGGTAATGAAGAATAAGCCCAACAACACATCCTGGAACGGGCGGATATCCGCTTCCACTTGATGACGGAACTCGGTTTCACTGATGACCATGCCCGCGAGAAACGCCCCCAGAGCCATGGAGAGTCCCATCTGCTGCGTAAACCAGGCGGCGGTGAGCGTAACCAGCAGCACCGTGAGCATAAACAATTCGGTAGAACGGGCGGCGGCGATGACCCTGAACAACGGGCGCAACATCCAGCGGCCGGCGGCGAGCAGTAGCGAAACCACCACTATACCTTTGAGCAGCCCCTCGGCCAACGTCAATGCAATGGAGTCGGCGGTGCTGCTTGCCAAGACGGGAATCACTACTAAAAAGGGAATAACCGCCAGATCCTGGAACAATAAGATGCCGATGGCGAACCGGCCGTGGCGGGAATTGAGTTCCAATTGTTCGGCGAGCTGTTTGCCCACTATGGAGGTGGATGACATGGCGAGCACCCCGCCCACCACGAGGGCGCCCGCTGGCGACATACCTAGCAGCCAAGCGGCCACCGCAGCCAGGACTGTGCTGATGAGCACCTGCGCACCGCCGAGGCCCAACACTGTGCCCTTCATCACTAACAGCTTGGGCAGCGAAAATTCCAGGCCGAGGGCGAACATCAGAAACACCACGCCAAACTCGGCCAGAAAGTGGGTATCGGCGGACATAGAAAGCCAGGGTAAGCCAGGGTAGCCGACCAGCACTCCGACAAACAGATAGCCCATGATGGGAGGAAGGTTAAAACGCCTGAACAGCGCCACCACCAGCACGGCGGCGGCGAGCAGCATCAATAACTGTTCAAAGATACCCATGAATCATGCAGGCGCCGGTGCTGTGATCTGTTTACCCAAGCGCCGCAAGCTCCGGCGGCGCCGCGGGATCGAGTATCAGCAGATGATGCTCGGGTATCGGCTGCCAAAATGCGGAGGCGGTGAGCGGTGAGGAGGCGATAAGCTGCGCGCCGGGATAATCGTCCACGTCGGTGGTGAAATAGAGCGGCGCGCATCCGGCATTGATGGCGTGACGCGCGGCGCACAAGGTCTCGCCGTCGGATAAAATAATGTTAAGCAGCGCGACCTCATTCTCCAGCCAGTCATCCAGCAGTTCAAACATCTGGCCCAATGCCTGATCCAAGGAGATCTCGTCGTCGTCCTGCAGCAGATGACGCAGCAGGCCAAATAGATATTCCGAAGCCGTTGTGCTGCCGATCCCGGCCTCGACCTCGGGAGCCATGAACTGTCTCATTAACGGGCTCAGCCGGTCCCGGAAGCCCTCAATGACGCCGCAGTGGCCGAAGATAAACTCGTCGTCGCAGTAAGGCTGCGGACCCGTTTGATGAGAGACGGCCAGCGCCGCCTCAAGCTGGAGATGCACCAGCCACAGGTTACTCTCCAGGCTGCGCTCCAGGTGCGGCAGATTGGTGTCCCATGCGGGTGGCTTGCTGCGGGTATAGACCGCAGGTGAGCCGTCGGGGGCGTACCAGCCCAACCCGAATCCATAGGCGTCGCGCCCCAATCCGGACTCCATAAGCCCCGTGACTTCTCCAAGTATCAGTCTCGGACCAAGATAAGCAGCGAGTTCGCACATAGTTATTCCCTCACATTGCCCTTGCGCTTTCCAAATAAGCTGTTAGCGTACTGTACAAGGGGAACTCTGAAAAATATACCGCCAACCGCCAAGACGCCACGATCGCCAAGAAAAAAGATTGGATTGTAATGAAAAATCTTGGCGTTCTTGGCGGTTCAACAGGAATAAATCAGGCGTTCCCAAGGTAACATGCAACACGATTCGAATACAGAAATATGCCGATGCAAAAAAGTCCTACCCTTATACAACTGGATTGCTCGAACGGGCTGCTGGACGGAGCACAACAAGTCCCCTCGCCGAATTGCGATGCGCGGCCCGCGGACTGCGGCATAGACCTGCTGGTCATTCATAACATCAGCCTGCCGCCCGGTGAGTTCGGCGGGCCGCACATCGAGTCATTGTTCCTGAACACCCTCGATCCGAAGGCCCACCCGTATTTCGCGGATATCTGCGGGATGAAAGTCTCCACCCACCTGCTCATCCGCCGCAGCGGCGAGATCGTCCAGTTCGTGCCGCTGCACCTGCGCGCCTGGCACGCGGGGGAATCCCGCTTTGAGGGGCGCACGGCCTGTAATGATTTTTCCATCGGCATCGAACTGGAGGGAACCGACGATCACCCGTATGAACCCGCGCAGTACACGGCGCTGGCCGAAGTAGCACGCACGCTAATGGCCGCCTACCCCGGGATCACGCCGCAGCGGATCGTGGGGCATAGCGACATCGCGCCCGGACGCAAGACCGACCCGGGACCGAGTTTTGATTGGGAGCGCTTGCGCAGCTTGCTAATAAATAGTTCCCCCCCAGCCGTCTGAGGTTTACAATCATCTCCGTGCAACATAGCCCCATTCCCGCTATCATTACATCACTTCGAATAAGGGTGCGCGCGTCATGATATTGATTGCCATTCTGATCAGCCTGGGAATAGACAAGGCCTTCGCCACCTGGCAGGGCGTGCGCCGCTTTGAGTGGTTCCTGGAGTTCGCCAACTCGATACGCTTCCAGTTGAAGGCGATCGCCAACGGTTCGCTGGGCGTGCTGTTGACCGTCGCGCTTCCCGTATTTCTTATTGCGCTGGTGGACTATCTGCTGGGCAGGGCGCATCCCCTCCTGGCCTTCCCGTTCGGCGTGGCCGTGCTGTGGTACTGTCTCGGCCCCAAAAATCTGGACGATCAGGTACAGGCCTATATTGACGCCCGCGAGTCTGGCGATATCGAAGCAGCACAGCACAGCGCCGCCGACATCCTGCATCAGCAAATCCCGAGTCAGAATTTTCAGTTGAGTCAGGCGGTCACCGAGTCCATCCTGATAGAGGGAAACGAGCGCATCATGGCCGTGCTGTTCTGGTTCGGCGTGCTCGGGCCGCTCGGTGCGGCGCTCTACCGGCTCTCCGCAACACTCAAAAACTTCACCGGCAAGGAACACCCGGCCTCTGAGTTCGCCCAGGCCGCCCAGCGCCTGCACGCCATTCTGGATTGGATACCGGCGCGTCTGGTGGCCGTGGGTTATGCGGTCAGCGGCAGCTTTGTGGACGCCATAGGCAATTGGCGCGGCTCCGCCGGAAAGGCGGAGAAATGGGAAGAATCAAGCGTGCAGGTACTGCTGGCGAGCGGCATGGGCGCCCTGCATCTCGACGCCGAAAGCCTGCGCGAAGGCCCTCAGGGCAGCGACGTGCAGGCAGGCAGCCAGCCGGGAGCGGCCGACGTACAGGCTGAGATCGCGCATATCAAGGCCGCCCAGGCCCTGGTGTGGCGCACCTTAGTCGCCTGGGTAGTGATTATCGCCCTCATGACCTTGGCTGGCCGGGTAGGCTGAAAAGCTTATACGATGACAGCCAGCGTGAAATGATTTTTTAAGAGTTTCCAACACAAAGCACACCGCAGAGGACGCGGAGGAGAAACAGATTTGATCGTATTCCTCCGCGTCCTCTGCGGTAAAAGTTTTATCGGTTAGAGCGTGCTACGCTATCAACTCCCGCAGATATTGAAACAACGCCCGCGCCGCCGTGGGTGATTTATTCGCCGCCTTCTCCTGCTCCGCGGCGCGCAGCCATTGGCGGACACGCTGCCGATCCGTCCCGGAATACTCTTCACAAAGCGCCTGGACGGCGCCGTCACCCTCGTTCAACAGGCGCTCACGCCAGCGTTCGATCAGGTGAAGTTGCTGAGCGGCGTGGACCTGCCGGTGCTTGATGTCATCCATGGTTTTGCGGATCGGTTCCGCGTCCACCTCGCGCATCAAACGTCCGATGTATTGCAGTTGGCGTTTGCGCGCCCCGCGGCTGCTCATGCCGCGCGCCGCCCCGATGGCATCGAGCAGGTTCTCCGGCAGATCAAATCTCTGCAAGAGCCGGACAGGTAATTCCACCAGCTCCTCACCCAAGTCTTGCAAAGAGGTCATCTCCCGCTTGAGTTGGGATTTGCTCTTTTGTTCAACATCAAAACCTTCGTCTTCAGCCATGCGCCAGCCCCGCTCCAACCTTATATTTAACCACACGCCCGGCCACGGCATGCTAAAATTCGCAAGTTATGTCACTTATCTTAAATCCTGCTAATACGCCCTCTGAGACCCTCTGGGATGCCGCCCAGCTTCAGGCTTTGGTTCACGATCTCCTGCTGGAGGCCGCCTCACAAGGCGCAAGCAGCGCGGAGGCGGGACTCAACATCGAGTCGGGCCTGTCGGTCACGGTGCGCCTGGGCGAGGTGGAGACCATCGAACATAATCGTGACAAGGCCCTGGGTGTGACCGTTTACTTCGGTCATCGTAAGGGATCGGCCAGCACCTCCGACTTCAGCGCCCAGGCTATTAAGGAAACGGTGCGCGCCGCCTGCAACATCGCCCGCTACACCGCCGAGGACGATTGCGCGGGCCTCGCCGACGCCGCACTCATGGCGCGCGAGACCCCCGATCTCGATCTCTATTATCCCTGGCAGGTCAGCGCCGAACACGCGATTGCGCTTGCCACCGAATGCGAAGATTCCGCGCGTGCGCTGGATAAACGCATCACCAACTCCGAAGGGGCGAGTCTCTCCAGTCATCAGGGACTGAACATCTACGGCAACAGCCACGGCTTTATCGGCGGCTACCCTACCAGCCGCCACAGCTTGAGCTGCGCCGTCATCGGCCAAAGCGAGAGCGGCATGCAACGTGACTACTGGTTCAGCGTGGCCCGCGATCACAGCGAATTGGAAACTCCCGGACGAATCGGGGAGCACGCCGCGCAACGCACCTTGCGCCGTCTGAACGGCAGAAGACTCAGCACCCGCCAGGCGCCTGTGGTGTTCGAAGCCCCGGCGGCCACCAGTCTGTTGTCGCACCTCATGAGCGCCATCCGCGGCGGCAGCCTCTACCGCAAGGCTTCCTTCTTGCTCGATCACCTGGGCAAACGGATCTTCCCGGCCCACGTGCACATACACGAAAAACCGCACCTCAAAAAGGCCCTGGGCAGTGCGCCATTCGATAACGAAGGCGTAGCCACCGCCGCGCACGACTTCGTGCGCGGCGGTGTGCTGGAGTCCTACGTGCTCGACAGTTACTCGGCGCGCAAGCTCGGCATGCAGACCACCGGCAATGCGGGCGGGGTGCACAATCTGTTCATTGACCCGGGCAGCTATGATTTAGACGGGCTGTTGCGGCTGATGGGAAAGGGCTTGCTGGTCACCGAACTGATCGGTATGGGCGTCAACACCGTCACCGGCGATTATTCGCGCGGCGCGGCCGGCTTCTGGGTGGAACACGGCGAGATCCAATACCCGGTGGAGGAGATCACCATCGCCGGCAATCTACTCGATATTTTTTTGCAGCTCGCGGAAGTCGGCAATGACGTAGACGTGCGCGGCAACATCCGCACCGGCTCCATCCTGATCGAAAACATGACTATCGCGGGGGAGTAACCCCCGTGCTAAAAACTCAACGCCAAGACGCGAAGACGCCAAGGTTTTATGTGTTTTTATAATAAATCACTTTGCGTTCTCTGCGTCTTTGCGCCTTTGCGATGAGTAGTTAACTTATTTAGCCTTGTTCCGGGTGGCCACCACCAGGGCTTCCGCCACCTCGCCCAAAAGCCGCTGCTCCAGTTCCATCGAATCATAGAACAACTTGTTGGCGCTTTTTAATACCAAAGGATTCTTTTTGGGCTGACCGAGCCACTCCTTGCAAGCCGCCTCGCGCAAATCGCGGCTGCGCTGAATCCGCTCATCGAGATCCTTGCGTGCGGCCGGCACCAGGGGTTTGCGCGTCTTCAGATAAGTTTCATCCCACTCCTTGAGCGCACCCGCGCGCGAGTCTTCCAGCGCCTTGTAAAAATCCTTACGGTTAATCGCGCGCGCCTTGAGGGCCGCGGTGGCGCTGAGTATAGAATTACCCTGCTCCTTCTGTACGTTCAGATATCGCGCCGCCGCGAACAGATAGGCCATGTCTTCCGACATGGCAGGTTCGGCCGATGCTGCAAAGCTGACCATCCACAGAGCAAGGATCAAACTAAATTTAATAAGTATCTGTCGCATAAGATCTCTGGTATGTTTGGAATCGAATTCACAGTAATGCTTTAGTGTGATAGTTGCATAACGCATCGTCAATAGCGCTAACGCCAATCGGCTGCCTCGATTCTTCGTTGCCTGGCAGCGGCTACAGCGGAACAGAGTCACCAAATCTGCCCTGCTTCACATCAAACGAGTTTTCTTGCACGCTCTCCCACTGCGGCGATGCGGCTTTCAAGTAGCTTCGCCCAACGCCGCGGCGCGGGTGGCGGCGAGCTCGGTGAGGAAGCCCGCGGCCCAACGATAGATGTTGTGCTCCTCGACGATACGGTACATCCGTTCCATGCGCGCGCGCCGCTCCGCCGGGTCCATTTCCATACCGTAACGGATGGCATCGGCGAACTGCTCCGTGTCGTATGGGTTGATGATGAGCGCATCGGCGAGTTCGCGCGCCGCGCCTGCGAACTCCGACAAGATCAACACACCCTCGTGCGATTCCTGGGCGGCGACGTACTCTTTGGCTACCAGGTTCATGCCGTCGTGCAAAGAGCTGACGATGCACATCGAGGCCATGCGCAAGAACGCATGGACTGTCTTGGCGTCATGGTGGGCCGCCAGGAAGTGAATGGGTTTCCAGCCGTTTGTCTGGTACTTCCAGTTGATCTCATCCGCGAGCGCTTCGAGCTGCGCAATGTGGTCGCGGTAACGGCGGAGGTGCGTGCGGCTCGGGGCTCCCAGCTCCACGAACGTGAAGCGCCCGCGATACTGCGGGTATTTTTCCAGGAACCGGCCCACGGCGCGGAAGCGCTCCGGCAAACCCTTGGTGTAGTCAATGCGGTCCACGCCCACCGCGATGTAAGCGCCCTCGATCTTGTGCTGCGCCTTGAGCGCGGCGATCTGCTGCGCCAGATCTTCGCCCGCCGGGACCTTGCGCTCGGCCCAGTTCTGCACGCTGATGGGAAACGGCCGCACCCGCGACACGCGCCCCTTGAGCTCGACGGCGAAGTGGTCCCAGTCGAGACGCGACTCGAGCACGCGATCCACCGTGTCTAGAAAGTTGTTGCAGTACTGCTGCAGGTGAAAGCCCACCAGGTCGGCGCCGAGCATGCCGGTAAGAAGCTCCGCGCCCCACGGGCAGATGCGAAACGCCTCCGGGTTCGGCCAGGGGATGTGCCAGAACAGCCCCACGCGCAGGTCCGGGCGCACCGCCTTCAGCATCTGCGGCACCAGAGCAAGCTGATAGTCCTGCACCAGCACCACGGCCTTGCCGTCGCCGATCTCCTCGATCACGGCGTCGGCGAAGCGCTGATTCGCCTGGCGGTAATATTCCCAGTCCGCGGCGCGGAACACCGGGCGTTCATGCGCCAGGTGGCACAGCGGCCACAGCCCCTCGTTGGAGAAGCCGTAGTAGTAGCCCTGCTCCTCCTCGCGCGTGAGCCACACGCGCCGGAGCGTGTAACGGGCGTCATCCGGCGGCACTGTGAGCCGCCCCGACGCGTCCGCGGTCTCGCGGTCGGCGTCGCCTCCGCCGTGCGCGATCCACACGCCGCCGCAGGCCTGCAGCACTGGATCAAGCGAAGTGACCAGGCCGCCGGCAGGCATAATCATGTACGGCTTACCGTCGCGCAGCTGATGCATGTAGGGCTCGCGGTTGCTCACCACGATAAGCTGGCGGTCTTCGCCCAGCGCGTGGATCGCATGGGTGCGCAGCCGGTCGAGGGTCCAGACCTGCTCGGCGTGCATCGCCGCCTGCGACAGCCTGCGCCCCGTTGATCTCGCGGCACGGAAGGAAGCGGCGAGCCGGTCGGTCTCGCTGCGCAGCAGCGCCGACGGCAAGCCGGGCGGCGGCGCCTCGGAAACGTTCTCGGTGCGCAGGCGCCGCATCCAGTCCGCCAGCTTGTGCAGCGGGCGCTCGTAGGTAAACCAGGTCATGCCGACCACGAGCATCACCGCGAGCAGCGTCACGATCAGTATCCAGAATCCGTAGCGTACCAGCCGGTCGGTGGCGCGTTCGTCTATGTATGAAACATCGTGCGCCACCACCAGTACGCCTTGCGCGGAACCGTCCTTGTCCTTGAGCGGAATTGCGAAGGCAAGGATCGGCACGCCCTGGAAGCGCACGACCTCGATCGTGTCTTTGCCCGTCTGCGCTGTCAGATCGGCCGCCGACTCGAGCCGGTCCGAAAACTCCGCCACCGCCTTGCCCGCCGCCACCAGCCGGCCATCCGGCCGGAAGACGGCGTAGCCGATCAGGCGGCTATAGCCCTCGAGCCGCGGCCGCAAGGCTTCGCGCGCCTGCGCGTCGGGCAGCGTCAGGGCCTTTTCCACCGTTCCGGAAAGTTGCTGCGCCAGCACGTGGGCGCGGCGGTTCACATCCTCGAGGTCAATCCGGCGCTCATCGTTCGCCTGCCGCCAGGCGAACAGGCCCGTGGCAACCCCTATGGTTGCGGCAATCAGAAGTCCCAGGCGCAGGGAGCGCGCAAGCTTCGGTCGCGATGCGGTCGTCATGATGCCTCCTGTTGTTTCTACCCTGCCTGGGTGCGGGCAGGAGCGGGTGTTGTCAGAAAACTTCTTCCCAGCTCTTACTCAGACGCATGGCGGAGTTGATGAGCCCCACCATGCTGTAGGTCTGCGGAAAATTCCCCCAGAGTCTGCGGCTGGCGGGGTCTATGTCTTCCGAGAGCAAGCCCAGCGAATTGCGGCAGGCGAGCAGCGTATCGAATAGCGCGCGCGCCTCCTCGCGGCGACCGAGGGCCGCGAGGGCGTCAATATACCAGAACGTGCAGACCACGAACGCGGTTTGCGGCTCGCCGAAATCGTCCTTCTGCGTGTAGCGAAAGACGAAATCGCCCCGCTTGAGGTGCTGCTCGACCGCCGCCACCGTACCGGCGAAGCGCGGATCATCCGCGGCCAGGAATCCGAGTTCATGCAAGAGCAGCAGGCTCGCATCGAGTTCTTTACCGCCAAAGCTCTCCACGAAGCTCTGTTGCTTCGCATCCCAGGCGTTCTCGCAGACCGCACGGTGAATGATGTCCGCATGCCCGCGCCAGTAGTGGGCGCGGTCGTTTAGGCCGAGGCGTATGGCGATACGCGTCAGGCGGTCGCAGGCGACCCAGCACATGACGCTGGAGAAGGTGTGAATGCGCGCGGCGTTGCGCAGTTCCCAAATGCCCGCATCGGGTTGGCTATACACCGCGCGCGCCATCTCTCCCAGCGCCTCGAGACGTCGAAACAGGCCTTCGTTGCCGGGGCGGTCGAGGCGCTCGTCGAAGAACATGTGGGTTGCGGCAAGCACAACCGCGCCATAGACGTCGTTCTGCACCTGTTGGTACGCTGCATTGCCGGTACGCACCGGTCCCATGCCCAGATAACCCGGAAGGCCGGATACGATGGATTCCTCCAGATCAGCGTGACCGCTGATGCCGTACACCGGTTGCAGACGTCCGCCCGACAGGTTCGCGGCGATGTTCACGATATAGCGCAGGTAACGCTCCATGGTGCGCGTCACACTCAGGCGATTGAGCGCCGCGACCACAAAGTAACTGTCGCGCAGCCAGCAGTAGCGATAATCCCAATTGCGACCGCTGTCCGGCGCTTCGGGTAGCGAGGTGGTCATGGCGGCGACGATGGCGCCGGTGTCATCGAAGGCGGCGAGCTTGATCGTGATCGCCGCGCGTATCACCGCATCCTGCCACTCGAACGGGATGCCGAGGAAACGCACCCAGTCTTGCCAATAGTTGCGCGTTTCCCCAAAAAACCGCTGGCCGATCTCGCCCGGGGCCTCCGGGACGGTCTCGTCCGGCCCGATCATCAGGGTGACGTCGCGCTCGAGGACGAACGGTGTCTGCTCCAGCACCGCCGTGATCGAGGCGTCGGTGGTGAGGCGCAGCACCATCTGCGGCGAGACATAGCGGATGTGATTGCTGCCGAAGGTCAGCGTCGGGACCCCTGCGCCGTAGTCGTGGGCAGGCCCGAGGCGGATGCGGATCACCGGGCTACCGGAGAGGGGGCGTACACGGCGCACGATCATCATCGGACAGAACGTGCGCCCGAACTGGTTGAAGCGCGGCGCGAAGTCGGTGATCTCCACCACCCCGTCCGTATGGTCGTAGAGCGTCGTCACCAGAATGGCGGTATTGCGTAGATAGCGCTGCTCGCTACGTGCGAGGTTCTGCAGCTCGATCGCGAACGCGCCGCGAACACCCTGCTCATTTCCGAGCAGGGCGCAAAAGACCGGATCGCCGTCGAAGCGCGGCATACAGGACCACACGATCCGTCCCCTCGGGTCGACGAGGGCGCTGATGCTGCAATTGCCGATCAGCCCGAGATCCAGGTTGTCCATGGTCTAACCCCCGGGTCTCTGCGCTGCAACCCATTGTACGTAGCGGTCAAGCCAGGCCAGCACCTGCATGACATCGGCGAGCCGCCAGCGCGCCGCCGTCGGTCCTGCGCCGACCTTGATCGAATGACCGCCCAAGCGGTTGATGACGGCGAAGCCGTCCTCGTCGGTAATATCGTCGCCCACAAAAACCGGCACATGCCCCGCGAACGGCGGCTCATGCATGAATTCGGTAATCGCGCGCCCCTTGTCCGAGTCGCGCGGGCGGATCTCATAAACCATGCTGCCCGATCCAAACATGAAGCCATCACCGAGCCACTGGAGTGTTTCGCGCGTTACCCGCGCGGCCTCGGCTTCCAGGTGCGGCGCGCCGCGATAGTGCAGCGCCAGGGTCAGGCCCTTGTCCTCAAGCAATATCCCGGGGTGATCGTGCGCCCACGCCAGAAGATGCGCGCGCGCCCCCCCGAGCGCTGCTTCGGCGACCACGGTGCGGTGCGCCTGCCCGTCCGCGCCACAGCGCTCGGCGCCATGCTGACCTGCCGCCGGCAACCTCAGCGGCGCGAACAGCCGGTCGAGGTCGGCGATACGCCGCCCGCTGATGAGCGCCACAGGCGCCACGCGACGCAGCGCCTTGAGCGTCCGGATCAAACCCGGCCGCAACTCGACCTTTTCCGGCCGCTCTGCCAGATCGAGCAGTGTGCCGTCCACGTCGAGAAATACCGCCCAAGCAGTGTCGAAGGACGGCAGTGGCGACGCCTCGACCGAGGCTGGATTTTGCTCAAGCATCGTCAACTCTTTCGTTGGAACGAAACCACCTGCCGGCGTTGGCGCCGGAAGTTACTCATAAGTCAGTAAGCAAGACTACACTTCCCGCTACGTCCCCGCCCCCTATGTAGGGGGCGGGACAGAGCATCCGCACCGGTTTGAATCTGATCGAAACCATCGCCGAGAAATATTGATCAGCGGGTTTCGCTCTTCGCGGCACGCAGCGGCTACAGGGAACGGCGAATGATGAAAATTCCGTGGTTGTTATCTGCAATCCTTGTAGACTCAAATACACCCTATTTGACTTTAGGGAAGCTCTGAATAAGTCCGTCCAGGACTTATCAGAACAAGAAAAGCAAAAACGCGGTTTTTGCTTTTCTTCATTTTTCGATTACTTGCGTAATTGAAAAATGGCGATACATCCATGTATCGCAGGAACCTTTGACTTAATCAGAGGTTCCTTAGAAACTCTGAAAAAACCATCCATGGATTTTTCAGAGACGGCCGCTCCTGCGCTTTCTTCGCTTCGCATCCTGCTGCGCTCGAAAGATCTGGGTGTACGTCCTGTACACCCGTTCGGCAGCTTTGCCGCCTCACCCCTGCGCCCGCGGCATTGGGGCTT
The DNA here is from genome assembly GCA_016195665.1 of Gammaproteobacteria bacterium. NCBI lineage: Bacteria > Pseudomonadati > Pseudomonadota > Gammaproteobacteria > Gammaproteobacteria bacterium. The sequence goes on from JACPZD010000011.1 coordinate 27,273, forward strand.
CCTGCCCGGCAAAAAATAAAAAATATGATTTTTGTTTTTCGCCCTATCTCAAACACTTACATATTTGAGATAGGGCGGTGCACCCCCTGTACCGCACGGAACCTCTGATATATCAGAGGTTCTTTTAGACTACTTGCAGTATATCCCCGCATCTTCCTTGTACTCCGCGAGCTTGCGCCTGAGCTTTTCCGCGCGCTTCGCCTTGTAGCCCTGCCACAACTCCTCCTCGACCTCCGCGATATGCCGCTTTGCACTGCGGCATAATTTCGCATCCTGCTTTGCACTGCGCAGCGCGGCCTTCTGTTCCGCCTCACGCCGCTGGTTCTCCTTCCGCTCAGCGGCCTCCCTGTCCTTGATATCGCGCAACCATTGCTCCTCCCCCGGCCGCAATCCGCCGGCCGACGCATCCGTAGCGGACGGCTTCACCAGCGGCCCCACCTGCCCGCAATGACTGTCGCTGTACACGACGTTGCCCTTGCCGTCCTGGCATTTATACACCTCATACACCTCGCCCGACGCCGGCCCCGCAATCCAACACAGCGCTATTACAACCAGTTTTTTTATCATAGCTCGAACCTCACCCGCCGCTCAATGCTTGCACGATCAGCACCTCATCATGCGGCGATAGCGAATGCGTCATACCGAACACCTGTTCGCCGTTGACGAAGAATCGCATGTGCGGCCGCATCCGGCCCTGCTCATCAATCACGCGGAAACGCAGGCCGGGATATTGACGGTCGAGGCCGGCAAGCAGTTCAGTGATGGTCGCGCCGGTGGCTTCAACCTCCCGCTCGTTGGTGTAGGAGAGTAGCGGAGTGGGAATCAACACCTTCATGAACCTAACCTCAACTCGATGGCATTCGCCATTACAGAGACGGCAGAGTAATCATACCTCGGCGGTCTCTACGGCGTAAATTTCGGGAAGATGCCGAGCGATGCAGGACCATCGCTTGCCTTCGTCGCGGCTCATCCACAGCTCTCCGCTCGTCGTCCCGAAGTACAGCCCCACGGGATCCTGCGCGTCCGCTGTCATGGCCTGGCGCTTCACCGTCCACCATGCCTGACTCGCGGGCAGGCCGGAATCGAGACGCTGCCAGCGCTTGCCGCCATTACGCGTGGCATAGACCGAGGGCTTCCCGTCGGGGCTCGTACGCGGCCACACGGTCGTACCATCCATCGGGAACACCCACGCGGTGTCCGCATCACGCGGGTGCACCACCATCGGAAAACCGATGTCGCCGACCCGCCTTGGCATGTTCTTGCCGATGCGCACCCACTGTTTGGACGGCCGGTCCAGCCGGTAAATGCCGCAGTGGTTCTGTTGATACAAGCGGTCCGGATTGCTGGGACAGAGCCGGACGCAATGCGGGTCGTGGAAGGCGATATTACCCGCGTCGAAACCCTCGACCACTTCCATCCCGTTCACGATCGGCGCAAAGGTTCGGCCGCCGTCCACCGATTCGTGCACGCCGCCGCCCGACATGGCGAAGTAAAGGTGCTTGGGGTCGCGCGGATCAACGATGATGGAGTGTAGCTTCGGGCCATCCGGCGTGCCGTCCTGCACGCTGCCCATCCACGTCCGGTACCGCGGATCGTCGTTGATGACGGAGAACGGTTCCCACGTGACGCCTCCGTCGTCGGAGCGGAAGAGTCCCTGCGGCGACGTTCCCGCGTACCACACGTCCGGCTGGTTCGCGTGACACGGCGTGAGCCAAAACGTGTGATCCACAGCGCGGCCCTTCCCATCCGGCGTCTTGGCGAAAGCGGGCGGCTTTGCGGCTTCCTTCCAGCTACGGCCAAAATCCGTAGAGCGAAAGATGGTCGGACCGAGGTGACCGGTTTTTGCCGCCGCCAGGAGCGTTCGCCCGTCGCGCGGGTCGAGCACGAGGTGATTGACGATGTGGCCGAGAAAGTGCGGTCCATCGGCCCGCCACGTCTTTCGCGTCGCATCGCCGTGATACAGCCACGCACCCTTGCGCGTGGCGACGAGCACCCGCACCCCGCGCGCCGGACGTCGGCGTGGGACAGGTGTTGCACGCACGGCTGACCCCTGCTTTCGAGTTGCCGACTTCTTGGTCGTGCGCGGCATGATCACCCTCCCTCTACAACATGTTTCGCCATACGCCATAAGAATATCTGAACGATACCCTCAAATCAAAAGTAGTGAGACATCAAGCTACCCGGGGTGCGCTTGTAAGCGAATCCACCTCTGTTTGCGACAAGAAAACAGACCTGGCACTATAGTTTGCGCGAAGTGGACGTTCAACGCTCCGGTTGCAGCGGCGGCGGTACGCCGTCCGCGGCCTGGGTGCTGAAGAAGACGTTGCCGTTGGGGTGGGCGGTCTCGTTGCGGTCATCCACCAGCTTGGCGTAGGCGCCGATCTTGCCGTTGTCGCAGGCGATGAGCTTGAGCAGGCGCAGGATGCTGCGTTCGTTCACGGCGCTGAAGACCAAGGGCGAGGTCGCGCCCAGCAGGCTCTTTTCGATGTCCTTGCCGAAACCGATGAGGCCCTTCTCGAAATCCTCCGGCCGGGCCTGCCGAATCCGCCAGATGTTGAAGTAGACGCAGCTCATGGTAAGCATGTGGCAGGCGAGGAAGGCGAACTGGCGCTTGCCGTGGGTGTAGTTGGTCTCGAACGCATCCCACAGGAAGGCGATGTAGTCCTGCTCGCTGCGGGTCTTGAAGGAGAGTGGCAAGTAGTTGGCGAGTTCGAGCGCTTCGCCCATCAGGGACGTATAGGGACGGAAAGTCCTCTGTAGCTACGATCGGTCACGTTCCTCCTGCCGTGATGACCTCTAGCGACGTGATACCCTCGAAGTCCTTTGCGTTATGCGTAACAAGTGGAACAGCATGGCGTGCGGCACAAGCGGCAATCCAGGCGTCATTGGGAGCGATAGGCTGCCCGTTGCGCTTTCGCTCCGCCGTCAGACGCCCGTAGCAACGGGCGATTTCATGATCGTAAGGAATCACGACAAAATTGCGGAGTCTCGTTTCGAGATCCTTCCGCTTCTTCTCGCCCCAGTTCTTGTTCTCCGCGCCGAAGTACATCTCGCCTACTGTGATAAAGGCAATGGCGAGCAACTTTCCCTGGACATGCGGCTCATAGGCTTCGGCCAGCGGGCCGCCCTTCATCAGGTAAGAGACGATGTTCGTGTCGAGGATGATCTTGGCGTCGCTCATCGCAATCCGCCTTTTCCCATATGCGAATGCCGCAATTCGTCAATGGTCTCCTCGAAGCCGTCGTTCATCTCACCCGGCCATGTGCCGAAGAGCGTCCTCACGTCCGTCATCGGTCTCACGTTCTGGGCCTGCGCCAATTCGTCCAACGTTGGTGATTCCCAGAAACCGCGGGAGATCGGAGTGCCCTGCGGGAGCAAATCGGCGGCCTCGCCCTCGCGATCCTCCAACCGCTCAATGTCGTGAATCTTAATACTGGCGATTCTGCCGGTCAGGGGGTCCTCTTTCGCCTCGCCCACGATACGAACGTAGCGCAGGATGTCTTCAAGGACTTCGTCCTTCTGGGCTTCGTCGAAGAGGCAAAGCACCGGTTCGCCAACGGATGGATGCACACGGCAGCGCGTTCCATGTTCCTTGAAATCCGCCATTAACAAACGGCCTTCGATGGTGCGGATATTTGCCTGCGGACCCTTGATGCGTTCCTGTATTCGCGTGAAGCCCTCCGGCGTGAAGGTCGTTGTCAGCGGCGTTTCCCCATGATTTAGGGTGAAATCGATCTTGGTGATTCCCTTACCGAAGAGTATTCCTGCATCGCGCCAAGCCATCAGAACGCCAGCGTCGTAGCCAGCGGGAAGTTTATCGTCCGCCTCCTGTACGGTGGACAGCCCGCTCAGCGCCTTCTCCAGAATCTCAAGGCCCAGGTCCATTCCCGGCAACGCCGCTTCCGACTGCCGCCGCTCGAAGCCCAGCACCGCCGCCGGACTGCCGTGCGTCAACAACACCAGGTCGAGGGCCACTTCCTCCTTGATACTGCGTGGCTGCGGTCCCCGGCGCACGCTTTCGGCCTCGCCCATCAGGACACGTCCCGTCCGCTGAAGCGCCTTATTCATATTCGTTAGAAAACGCAACAAGTGTGTCACCGGTATCTTGCCCGGCCCAACGGCTTCGCCGTCGAAACGAATCTTCAGCAACGGATCGTTTCTATTCATGGGTTAACCTCCTGTTCCGCCAGTCTTGAGCGGCAAGTGTACACAAACCGATTACTGGTGCAAACCATGTTAACAATCTTACTGCTGGCATCTCTATTTTGTACATGCGCCTGGTTCTTCCCCCCACACCCGCGCGAGAGTGGCCTGAATCTTTTTCTCGAAGCGCTCGATCAACTCGCGGTTGGCGGCGACCAGAGCTTGCTCGGCTTCGATCTCGGCGACGATGGCTTGCTGTGTGGCGACATCGTCTGGGAGTGGAATCGGAATTCTGTTCAAAGCCTCTTGGTTCAGCTTCGGCTGCGCTGCTCCGGTAACGAACTCCTCGATGGAAATTGAGTTGAGATAGACCTCCACGAATTTCTGTGTGGCTGGATGCGCGAAATTCAACACGTGAGCATGGTTGTTGACCCAACACTTTCCCGCGACCGAGAACGCGATAGGCGTTGAGCGAGCAAGCAGATTCGCCCCATCTTCCGAGATGAGTAGAATGTCTTCGTCGAATATGTAATTGGCGACACGATCGACGATGCCAGATGCGCCGTAGTACGGGAACGGGCCTGCCTTGCGATCGCCCTTGGTGATAGGAACGCGCTGTGAATCCAGATTCTCCGCCAGGCCGCCAAGTTCTCGTATAGGCCAGTCGGGGTGGATGGGGATGTGGGGGCGGTAGCTGTCGAGGACGGCGCGGGCGCCGTTGATGACTTTCTGGTAGCCCTCGATCTCCGCCACGATCTCCTTCTGTACTTCCAGCGGCGGCAGGGGAATTTGGAACGCGTAGAAGCCATCTGATTGGAGATGTTTGACGTTTGCTCCGTGCGAATATGTGACGATGTATTCTCGGTAATGGTTTGAACGCAGCAGGTGATAGAGGAATTGCGGTTGAACCGTCGCGACCTTGAAGACCAATTTTCCCAAGTCAGCGGAATACGCGGCTTTGGTCGGGTCGGTGATGAGCTTTGGTGAGCCAATGAGTTCTGAAGTGGGCGTCAGATCAGTCAGGGCAATGAGTACGTCTCCCGGTTCCACCAAGTGCCGATCTTTGACTTCGCCAGTGAAGTATTTGAAGTCATTCCGCTGTGGCACGCCTTGCCGCTTGATTGACTTCAGGTTGTAGAAAGGGACGCCATTCCCTTTATCGCCGATTTCCGCTGTGGAATAAGAGAGGCCGCGTTGAAGCGAGCAAACATCGCTCAACGGAACTGTCGGCCATCGTCGGCCGGAGCGGACGACGCCCTCCCGATACCGCTCGCCGCTCAGGTTGTAGTCGCCATTCGCGGCAATCTTTTCTTTCGGCACTATCTGGGCGGTGGACGTGAGGGCGAGGATGATCTCGGTGGGCGCTTTGGAGCGCAGGGCGTGCAGGTAGGCGGCGAGTTCGGCTTGGACTTGCGGGAGGTCGTTCTTCTCGATGGCACGGCGCTGGGCGCCGAGGCCGTAGCCGTCGTTCTCGACCTTGAAGAAGGCGATGGTGTCGCTCTGCCGGGCGAGAGATTTGTCGAGGATAAGGATGCTGGTCTTCACGCCGGAGTAGGGATTGAAGCAGCCCGCCGGCAGTGACACCACGGCGACGAGGGAGTTTTCGACGAGCATCTTGCGCAGTTGTTTGTAGGCGGTTTGGCTCTGGAAGATGATGCCTTCGGGCACGATGATGCCAGCACGACCAGTGGACGTGAGGTGCTCGGCCATGTAGTCCACGAAGAGGACTTCGCTGCGCTTGGACTGCACCGAAAAGCGGTTGTGCGGCTTGATCCCCCCCTTCGGCGACATGAAGGGCGGATTGGCGAGGATCACGTCGGCGTACTCGTTCCAGCGGTCCTGGCTGGTCAGCGTGTCGTACTCGGCGATGTGCGGGTCGGCGAAGCCGTGCAGGTACAGATTAACCAGCGACAGGCGCACCATGTCGGGCGAGATGTCGTAGCCCTTGAAGTTCTGCGCGAGGCGGGCTTTTTCGTCGGGGGTGAGAGAAGAGACAAACATGGATGGACAGGATTCACAGGATTGTTCGTTTTCATCCTGTCCATCTTGTTTATCCATGTTCAATTTGTTGGCGCCAAGAATGTGCTTGTAGGACGAGATCAGGAACCCGGCGGTGCCGCACGCGGGGTCGAGCACGGTCTCGGTCTTCTTCGGGTCGATGATCGCGACGATGAAGTCGATGATGTGGCGCGGCGTGCGGAACTGCCCGGCGTCGCCCTGCGAGCCGAGCACGGAGAGCAGATACTCGAAGGCGTCGCCGAGACGTTCGCTGTGGTCGTAGTTGAACTCGTCGATGATCTTGAGGAATGCGCGCAGGGTCTCCGGGTCGCGGTAGGGCAGATAGGCGTTCTTGAAGATGTCGCGGAACAGCGGCGGGATGCCGGGGTTCTCCGGCATCTTGGCGATCGCTTCGGCGTAGAGGTTCAGAGTCTCGTGGCCGCCCAGCCGGGAGCGCATGAGTTTGGCCCAGCCGTAGCGGGCGAACTCACCGGCGAAGAACTTGCGTTTACCGCCGAACTCCTCGCTCTCGGCGTCCATGTCGTCCATAAACTTGTAGATCAGGGCGATGGTGATCTGCTCTACCTGGGACTTGGGATCGGGCACTTTGCCGACGAGGATGTCGCGGGCGGTGTCGATGCGGCGTTTGGTGTCGGTGTCGAGCATTACTTGAGACGTTTCACGTTGGTGTCGGCCAGGAGGGTGCGCATCTGGGAGATGGCGATTTCGTTTAGCTTGCGCAAGCGCTCAGGCTGGGGCAGACCCTGGCGGATGAGGACAGAATTGAGGCTTTCCAGATTCGTCAGGACGACCAGTTGCTCCAGCGGCGCGTGGTCTCGGATATTGCCCTCGGCGTCGGGATGGGTATCGCGCCATTCCTTGGCGGTCTGCCCGAAGAGGGCGACATTGAGCAGGTCGGCCTCGTTAGCATAGACCAGCGATGCCCGCTTCTTGGTGATGGCGGGCGGGATAAGCGTCTCGCGGATGGCGTCGGTGTGGATGCGGTAATTGATCTTGGACAGGGTGCGCTGGAGATTCCACCCGAGCTTGAGCCGGTCGTTTTCTTCATCCTTGAGGCGCTGGAATTCCTTGATGAGGTAGAGCTTGAATTCCGGGCTGAGCCAGGAACCGAACTCGAAGGCGATGTCCTTGTGGGCGTAGGTTCCGCCGCCGTAACGTCCAGCCCGCGATTGAAATCCAATAGCATCCGTGGCTTCGATCCACTTCCTGGGGGTCAGAGAGAAGCTGTTGAGGCCGGCTTGCTTTCTAAAGGTCTCGAATTCGAGACCTTTAAAATCCGGATTATGGATTTGCTCCCAAATACCAATGAGTTCAAGGGTGTTGCGATTGCGCATCCAGTTGTAGATCAGCGAATCATCGCCAAATTTTTTCGCCATGTCGGTTAGGGATATGAAATCGTGATCGCTGCTCGAAACGATCGCGATGGCGGTTCCTTGAACCTCGATGGTGCTTTTCTTCGTTTTGCTCATGGGATCTGCCTTTGGGGTGGGGTAGCGCCAAACCCGTCGAATTCGACGGGTTTAAATATGGCGAATTCGCCATATTTAAACCGATAAGAGGATGGATTCATGATTCAAGGCGCGAATTGGTTCAGGGACACGTAGTCCTTGATGTAATTGGGAATGAGCGTGCGGTACTTCGGCGGTACGGCCTTGAAAGCACGGCTGTCGAAAAAGGGATTGGTCGCCAGATCGGTGAAGTGCCTGCTCTCGATAATGTGGCGCACTTGGTCGCTGATGACGTAAGCCTTGAAGTAGTTCTTGATGGCCGGGATGGCCTCGGCCTCTGTGGGTTTGGCGTCGGCAACAAACTTGGCGAACTCTTCTTCCAGCAATTCGTCCTTGAACTTGAAGCGCGGGATGAGGCCGAAGATCTTTTCGAGGATTTCGCGCAGGGTGAGGCGCCGATCCACGGCGGCGGCTTTGCGCAACTTGTCGAGGGTGTAGAACTCCTCGGGCTTGTCGAAGACCTCGCGGTTGACATAGTCGATGACGCGATCCCATTGTCCGGCCTCCACCGCAGCGGCTATGGTGGCATCGTCGCGCACGGTGTCCTCGAATCTCTCGAAGAACATGCGGTCGATCTTCATGCCCTCGTGGCCGATGACCTCTTCCCTGATCCCCGCAAGAATGTCCATTCCAAGATGTTCGCAGGTTCCTGCGTAAGTGACCGGGCCTTCACCGCCGCCCTTTTGAACGCCCGGCCTCGGCTTTGGTAGCTTCAGCACCTCGTCGTAGTTAAACTCCTCCTCGAAGTATTCGCAGTTGGCGAAAAAGTCGAAGAGTTTGTAGGCAGTCTTTTGCGGCTGCGCCATGCCTGCTTTGATGCTGTCGTCGAAGAGCTGTTCGAGGAAGTTGTGCTTACGGGTGCCACGCCCCTTGATCTGGATGAAGTCGGTCGGCGAGAAAATCGGTCGAAATAGACCGAGATTGAGGATGTCGGTGCAATCGTAGCCGGTGGTCATCATGCCGACGGTCACGCAGACACGCGCCTTGCTGGTTTTGTAAGCGGGGATAAAGTTGGCCGAACCGAGCAGATTGTTGTTGCTGAAGTTGATGGTGAACTGCTGGGCATCGGGAATCTGCGAGGTGACCTGCACGGCGAAGTCGGACTGGTACTTGCCGGGGAACATGCGGTCGGCCATCCGGTTGAGTATCTGCGCCAGCTTGGCGGCGTGATTCTGGCTGACCGTGAAGATGATGGACTTGCCGATCTCGCCGCTGACCGGATCGCGCAGGGCGTTTTCCAGAAAGGTTTTGCAGAAAAGCTGGTTGGTGGCGTCGGCGAAGAAGCGCTTCTCGAACTCGCGCTGCTTGAAGGCCTCCTGTTGGTCTTCGCCGGCATCGTCGGTGAAGGAGACGACGAAGCCCTCTTCGGAGAGCAGTTCGGTGGTGATCTCGGTGCGGGCATCCACCACAGTGGGGTTGATCAGGTAGCCTTCCTTAACGCCGTCGAGCAGCGAATAGCGGAAGGTTGGTTGGCTGTTCTCGCAACCGAAGGTGCGGTAGGTGTCCAGCAGCAAGCGACGCTCGGCCTCGCGCGGGTCGCGGGTGCCAGGATTCGAACTGTCGAATCTGCGGAGGTAGTCGCGCGGCGTGGCGGTAAGGCCGAGCTTGTAGCCGATGAAGTAGTCGAAGACGGCGCGGGCGTTGCCGCCGATGGAGTGGTGGGCTTCGTCGGAAATGACCAGGTCGAAATCGGTCGGCGAGAAGAGCCGCTGGTACTTGTTGTTGAAGAGCAGCGACTGCACCGTGGTGACAACGATTTCCGCCCGTCGCCAGTCGTCGCGGTTCTCCTTATAGATCACCGTCTGGAAATCGGCGGAGAGCTGTGCGACGAAAGCCTTCCTGGCCTGCTCCTCCAGTTCGAGGCGATCCACCAGAAAGAGGACGCGGCGGGCATTGCCGGAACGGAGGAAGAGCTTGATGACGGCGGCGGCAGTGAGTGTCTTGCCGGTGCCGGTGGCCATCTCGAACAGGAAGCGGTCTGTGCCGTCCTTCACGGCTCGTTGCAGGGCGTGAATGGCCTTCAACTGATAGGGCCGCAAGAAACGCAGTTTGTTGGCCTGGATGTAGCCGGGACGCTCGGCCTCGTTGCGCCACGCCGCTTCGGATTGGTAGTTCGGGCGTTGGGTCAGCACGATGTAGTCGTCGCCGACCTGATCCTCGACGAGGCGTTGCGGGTTGGGCATAACCTGCTGGTAGCCGATCACCGAGTCCGGCGTAGGAAAGGACGTAATGAGGCAGGGGTTACCGCGCTCCAGGTCCCAGAAGTAGTGCAGGTTGCTGTTGGAGAGGATGACGAAGCGGCAGCTCTGGGACTTGGCGTATTTGCGGGCCTGCTCCTTGCCGACGAGCGGATTCTTGGCCTCCGACTTGGCCTCCAGGACGATGAGCGGGAAGCCCTTGGCGTCGAGCAGCAGGAAGTCGATGAAGCCCTTGTTGGTCTTCTCGAAGTTGTCGCCGAGGGCATCCAGATCTGATGATTTGACGGTGACGCTGGGTTCTAGGCGGATGTTGGCGGGTTTGCTTCCGTCCGCAAAGAAGCGCCAGCCAGCCGCTTCAAGCAACTTGTTGATCTTGATTCGGGCTGTGGCTTCTTTATCGGACACTCGCGTTCCTGTCTCAGCGTAGGTGGTCAAGCGTTATAACGTACAAGCTCAGGCGCGCGCGGCTTCAACGGTTTCAGTGCCCAAAACGAGCGGCAATTCAGGCATGTACCTCTACTTAGAACGAAGTGACCAGGGGTTGGCCTGGTGTGGTGATGGGGAACTCCTCAAGGTAAAGCTCGGTGGCTTCACGCAGATTTGCAAGAGCTTCCTCGACAGACTCGCCCTGAGTGGTTGTTCCTGTTTCGGGATTGAGTGCGGTGAAGCCACCTTTCGGGACTGGAATAAGTACTGCGGTGAAATCATGTAATGTCTTCCATACTAAACATCCGCTAAGTTATAACTCTCGGAACTAAAAAACTCTAACGAAAGCATAAGATTTCTCACCCTATTTCAACAAGTTTGAATATAAAATGCCGCTAACGAATCGGCAAATTGCTCCCGCATGCCTTTACCAAGGATTCATCATTGGCTAATTCCGTCACGGGTGACGATCGCCTGCAAGCAAGGCTCAGCGGGTTTCGTTCTTGGTGGCCTGGCAGCGGGCGCAGCGGTATAAGGTAACCAGCTTGCCCTGTTTCACGTCGAACGATTTTTCCTGCACGATCTCCCATTTGTGGAAGCCGCTGCCGCACAGGGTTTTCCCGCGGTGGCGTTCGGCGAGGCTGGGGCGTTTGAATGGAACCACTTCACCCATGGCAAATGTCGGATCCGCTATGCTTGATCCGACCTACCCCTGACACCGCGCATGCCCTCTTAAGCCACCTGCACAGGGATGGCGTTGCGGCAGTGGGTGATGCGGTTGTATGGGTCGAGATAGACCAGGGTGGGGTGGAAGTTGGCGAGTTCGTGGGCGTTGAGTACCGCGTAGGCGGCGATGATGATGCGGTCACCGGGGCTGGCCTTGTGGGCGGCGGCGCCGTTGACGGAGATGATGCCGGAATTGTCCGCGGCGCGGATGGCGTAGGTGGTAAAGCGTTCGCCGTTGTTGAGATTGTAGATGTGGATCTGCTCATACTCGCGGATGCCGGCCACGTCCAGGAGTTTGCCGTCTATCGCGCACGAGCCTTCGTATTCCAGTTCGGAATGGGTGACACGGGCGTGATGAAGCTTGGCTTTGAGCAGGGTGTACTGCATGGCGGGACCTCCTGATAGAATCGTATTATCTAACTTTGGGGGTCGCCCTGCAACGTCACCTGGAGATTGTCTATCAGGCGCGTAGTGCCCAGCCAGGCGGCGGCGAGGATTACCACATTCCGGTCATCCGCACCGGCGGGGCCGAGATCCTGCGCCCGGCGCACGCTGAGGTAATCGGGCCGCAGACCGGCATTACGCAGCCATACCAGTCCTACTTCCTCGGCAGCGGCTAAGTCGCATCCCTTGCCTTTCATGAGCTGATAACGCACGGCGCAGAGGGCCTGATAGAGTTGGGGGGCCTGCCGCCGCTCCTCCGCCGACAAATAACCGTTGCGCGAGCTCAGGGCGAGTCCGTCCGGCTCGCGTACCGTGGGTACGCCCACGATCTCGACCGGCATGGCGAGGTCTTTGACCATGCGCCGGATAATCAGCAGTTGCTGATAGTCCTTTTCGCCGAACACGGCCAGATCAGGCTGCACGATGTTGAACAGCTTGTTAACTACCATGGCGACTCCCCTGAAATGACCCGGACGGGAAGCTCCGCAAAGAATATCCGACAGCCCAGGCACCTCCACTCTAGTCAGGGTAGCCAGACTCTCTGGATAGATCTCTTCGGGCTCCGGGGCAAATAGTACATCTACGCTATTTTCTGATAAAATGCTGCTATCTTCTTCAAATGTGCGTGAATATGACGCGAAATCCTCCTTTTGCCCGAATTGCAAAGGGTTCACAAAAATGCTCACCACGACCCGTTTGGCCTGTTTTTTGGCGATCTCCACCAGCTTGAGGTGACCGGCGTGCAGGTTGCCCATAGTCGGGACAAAGGCAATACGTTCACCTTTCACGCGCCAAGGCGCAAGCTCCGCGCGCAGGGCGCTGATGGTTTTTACAGTCTGCATTAGGGCACCTCTAAAAATAGTGGATTTTGTCTTTAGGCAAGGCGAAATTCTGCGAGGAAGCGGAGTGTACACGACAGTACATGAGCATTCCGAGCAGAATTTTAACGCCGCATAAAGACAAAAGACGCATTTTTAGAGGTGCCCGTTAGCTGAAGGTATGTTCCGCGGCAGGGAACGCGCCTAATTTTACGGCCTTGATGTAGGCTTGTACCGCCTCTTGAATACCGGCCTCGCCCGCCAGGAAATCTTTGGAAAACTTGGGGCGTTTCTCCGTGATGCCCAACAGATCATAGAGCACCAGTATCTGGCCGTCGGTCTGCGGCCCAGCCCCGATACCGATTACCGGGGCCGTGGCGTGACGGGTGATGTCGGCGGCCAGGGCAGCAGGCACCGATTCCAGCAGCAACAGACTGGCGCCGGCCTCCTCCAGACTCTTGGCGTCATCGAGCAGGGTCTGGGCGCTTAACGGGTCGCGCCCCTGCACGCGATAACCGCCGAGTTGGTGCACCGATTGCGGCAGCAGGCCAAGGTGCGCACATACGGGTATGCCGCGCACGCTGAGCTCCCGCACGGTCTCGGCCAGCCATGCGCCGCCCTCCAGTTTGACCATTTGCGCCCCGCCCTCCTGCAGGATGCGCGCCGCGTTGCCGACGGCCTGCGCCGGACTCGCGTAGCTCATAAACGGCATGTCGGTGACCACGAAGGCGCGCCGGGCGCCGCGCCGCACGTTGCGGGTGTGGTAGATCATGTCCGCGACCGTGACAGGCAATGTGCTGTCGTGACCTTGTATGACCATGCCCAAGGAGTCACCCACCATAAGCAGATCCATACCCGCCTCGTCAAGCAGCCGGGCGAAACTCGCGTCATAGGCGGTGAGACAGGCGATCTTTTCACCTGTGCGCTTCATCTCGCGCAGGGTGGTGAGCGTCACCGGTTTGAGGGAAGTCATAAGGCGATAGGCAACGGATTGAAGTAATGTCGCCCACGCTGGACGGCACGGGCCCGCTCCAGTAATTGCTGATAATCCTGCTCGTTGTTGACGGGGTCTATCTCGGCGGCATTGACGATCAACAAGGGTGCGGCGGCATAGTGATAGAAAAAGTCCGTGTAGGCATCCACCAGGCGTTGCAGATACGCCGTCTCGATGAGCCGCTCGTGACTCAAGCCGCGCTTGTGGATACGCGCCAGCAATACTTCCACCGGGGCCTGCAGATAGATGACGAGATCCGGCGCCGGGGCATCAAGGATGAGCTGGCCATACACCTGCTGATACAGGCGTAACTCGTCATCATCGAGAGTCAGCTCCGCGAACAGGCGATCCTTCTCCATCAGGAAATCGGACACCCGCGCCGGCCGGAACAAGTCCCTCTGGCGTAGCGCCTTGATCTGACGGGCGCGCTGGAACAGGAAATATAGTTGCGTCGGCAGGGCCGCCTGGCGCGGATTTTGATAGAAGCGCTCAAGAAACGGGTTATCTTGCGCCTCTTCCAGCAACAGCGAGGCTCCCAACGAATCGGCGAGCCGTCCGGCGAGGCTGGTCTTGCCTACCCCTATCGGGCCTTCCACAACGATATAACGATGTTGCTCGGAGGTAGTTACTAAAGAGTCCATTATTAAGATGACACTCCGGTCTACGTCCCCGCCCCCTGTTTAGGGGGCGGGACAGGGTGGGGGTAGAGTAAAAGTTAAGTTTTACTAAAAAGAAACAAAGTAAGCGGATATCCGCTTACTTTGTTTCTTTTTAGTATGCTGGTCATTAGAGCGAAATAGGCAGCGGCGTCAGTTTCTGTTTGGGACAATGTTTGAACAGTTCTTGCAGGGCGCCCTTACCGGGTATGTGCAACTCCGGATCAAGCTCGGCCAGAGGATACAGGACAAAGGCGCGCTCATGTAACCGCGGGTGGGGCACCGTCAAGCTCGGGTCCGCATAGCGCAGGTCGCCATACAAAAGAAGATCGAGGTCCAACGTGCGCGGGCCCCACTGTTTACCCGTACGTATTCTCCCATGCCGGTGTTCAATCTCCAACAATTGCTTGAGTAATTCCTTGGCGGATAAAGCGGTCTCCAGAAGCGCCACGGCGTTCACATAATCCGGTTGGCCCGCGGGACCCAGCGGCGCGCTCAGATACAGGCTGGAGTGTTTGATGAACCGCGTGTGCGGCAGCTTGGTAAGTTCGGTAAGGGCGCGGGTAATCTGCCGTTCCGGGTCGTCCAGATTACTACCCAGGCCCACATAGGCGCGTACCGCCGGCATGGAAGAGGGATGGCTATCGGCGCCGGCGGCGCTTGCGGGGGGCCGGCGCCTTGGTACGGCTGATCATCGTCTCCTGAGCGGGGCCTTGTGCGGTTTGCAGCTCGGTCCACCAGTCGCACAGTTCCTGTAACGGCTCACCCGCCGCATTGCGCAACAGGAGAAAATCATAAGCGGCGCGGAAGCGGGGATGGGCAAGCAGCCGCAACGGCCGCTTTCCGGAGCGCTGCGCAAACCGGGGCTGCATGGCCCATATCTCGCGCATGGGTACGGTAAAACGCTTCGGCACGGCAACCCGGCGGATCTGGCGCGAGATCACCCTATCGGCGGCCGCCTCCATCGCCTGGATCTCGCCGGTCGCTCCCGGCGTCCTGCCTCCCGCGACACTAGTACGTCCCTGTACGTCGCTATCGGCGCCGCGCAACTGCTCGGCCAACAGCCGCATCGGCCCCCACAACAGGGCCGCGAATAGAAATGCCGGGGTGACCGGTTTATCCTCCGCGATGCGCACATCGGTATTGGTCAGCGCTTGGGTGAGCAAACCGATGTGGGGACCGGGATGTTCCAGGCTCGCCTCGGTCTGGGGAAACAGGTGGCGGAACAACTGGTAGTGGCGCATCAGTTCAAAGGTCTGCGCCGCGCAACCGCCCATGAAGAGCTTGAGCACCTCTTCGAACAGGCGTGCGGAGGGAATATCCTCGAGCAGATAGCCCAGCTCGAACAGCGGCGCCTCGCTGTCGGGGTGAATACGAAACCCCAGCTTGGCGGCAAAGCGCACGGCACGCAACATGCGGACCGGGTCTTCACGGTAACGGAGCTGAGGGTTGCCCACCAGGCGCATAAAACCCAGCCGAAGATCGGCGAGACCGCCGGTGTAATCTATGACGCTGCCGTCGCCGCTGTCGTAGAACAAGGCGTTGACCGTGAAGTCGCGCCGCAAGGCATCCTCTTCGAGGGTCGTTCCATAGACGTTATCCCGGACAATTCTGCCACTGTCACTCTGATCGGCCGCTCCCGGCATCCTGCCCCCCGCGACACCAATGCTTTCCTGTGTGTCGGAGGCTTCGGAATCAACTCGTCCGCCGCGAAAGGTGGCGACCTCCACGATCTCGCGGCCAAAGCGCACGTGGGCCAGGCGAAAACGCCGCCCGATCAGGCGGCAGTTGCGGAACAAATGCTCCACCTGTTCGGGATGGGCATTGGTCGCGACATCGAAGTCCTTGGGTTCGCGGCCGAGCAATAGATCGCGCACGCAGCCCCCTACCAGATAGGCCTCGTAGCCCGCTCCCTTGAGCCGGCTCACCACCCGCATAGCGTTCTCGCTGATCAGACTGGCTGCGATGATGTGATCGGTATGACGCAGAGGGCTTGATATAACTGTGTCTTTTTTTATGGCGGGCACCTTATTGTGCTGCTAACCGGCTTGAGTAGCGCAGTCGTTCGCGTATAATAACATTTTTCCCGCGCAGAGCCCCACAACCCCACTTCTATTGCTCCCTTCGTCTAGTGGCCTAGGACATCGCCCTCTCACGGCGATAACAGGGGTTCGAGTCCCCTAGGGAGCGCCATTAGGTTCACTGTACCCGGCGCATCAGCACCACGGCAACCATAAAAAACAGCAACGCGGGCAGCGCGGCGGTAAGCAGCGGGTTCAAGTTATAGATAACCCCTGCTTGCGTAAAGGTTTGGTTGAATAGATGGAATCCGATGCCTACCATGCTGCCGATCAACAGCCTCTGCCCCATGCCCGCGGTGCGCAGCGCGCCAAACGTAAAGGGCACCGCCAGGAACATCATGACCGCGGTGACGACCGGCGCGACGAGTTTGCCCCAGAAGGCCTGCTCGTAACGCACGGCGCTTTGTCCGTTGTCGCGCAAATAGCCGATGTACCTGTAAAGATCCCAGACCGAGAGCTTGTCGGGTTTGATGGCCACCAGATTGATGATTTCGGGGCTCAACAACGACTCCCACGCCGCGCTCTCGATCTTGCGTGTGGTGACACCGTTATCGCCGATATAACTTTGCACGATGCCTTCCAGGCGCCACGTGTTGTTTTCATAGTGGGCCCGTTCGGCGTGGGTCGTCACCCGCAGGTTGTAGTGCTTGTCGAATTCATGGATGGAGATGTCGCCCAGGCGGTCACCGGGAAGAATGGTGCGGATATTGATAAAGCTCTGACCGTCACGGGTCCAGAATCCGTAGTTGGTCTTGAGGGTGATGCGGTCGCTCAAGGCGATCGAACGCTGGCTTTGCGCATATTGCTCGCTCAGCGGGGCGAGCAGTTCGCCGACGGCCATTGCAGCGAGTATCATCACGGCGCCCAACTTCATGACCGATAGGGTGATCTGCGCCAACGACACACCGGCGCTGCGGATGACAATCAGTTCATTGTTGCTCGCGAGCCATCCCAGGCCCAGCAAAGTACCCAGCAACGCCGCCACCGGAAAAAGTTCGTAAAAGTGGCGGGCCTGAATCAGTAAGGCATACTGTAAGGCCTGCGCCAAGCCATAATTGCCTTTACCGACGTCGCCCAGTTGCTCGGCCAAGTCAATAAAGAAAAACAAGGCGAGCAAGACTAGCGTGACCAGCAGCGTGCTGAGCGCGACGGTGTTGCCGAGATAGCGATCCAGAATACGCATGCCGTCAATCTGCTCGTGGCGGCGTTTGCAATGCGGAGAAATCAGGTCGCAACACCTTCAACCCCATTTGCTGCGCGAACAGCGCGACCACCCCCATCAGCACCACCCCATGCACCCACCACATGCCGAGCAAGGAAGGCGTTGCGGCTTGTTCCACCCATGAACGCGCCACCGTCATCAGATTCACATAGATTACATACACCAGTACTGCGATAAACAGCTTGCCGTAACGGCCCTGGCGGGGCGTAGTGCGCGCCAGCAGCGCTCCCAGCACGGCGAGCAACACCATCGAAATCGGCAGGGAAAGCCGCCACTGCAACTCTGCCCTCGCGCCCTCTCCCAACGCGCGCAGCAAGGGGTCCACTCCTGTGACTTCGCGGAGTGTGTGTTGAACGGGTACATCCTTCTGTTCGATGCGCACCGTGTATTTCATGTATTTGATGATCTTGAAATCGCTGCCGCCCGGCGTCCATTCATAGCGGTTGCCGTTTTCCAGTACGACGAATTGATCGCCGGTCTTTTTATCCACGTATTGGTAACCGTTTTCCGAGGAGAGGATGTTGATGACATCGCCCTGCCTGCTCTGAATGAAGATGTTATGCATCTTTTCCATATCCGGCGAGAGCCGTTCGACATACAGGATATGATCGCCCTGGCGTGACTCCTTGAAACGCCCCGGCGTGATGATCTTGATCTCGGAGGTCGCCTCGGCGCGCTTCCTGATCTCATTGGTCTGGCCGTTCGCCCAGGGTTCGATATAAAAGGTCAGCGCAGCCACCAGCAGCGCCATCACCACCCCCGCCGCACCTATGGTTTGCACGATGCGCAGCGGACTTACGCCGCACGCGGCCAGCACCGTCATTTCACTGTCCTTATACAGACGTCCGAGCGCCAGGACCACGGAGAGGAAAAACGCGAGCGGTAACAACAGGGAAAGCACGCTGATGGAACGGAATGCCAACAAGGCCCACAGCACATCGGAAGGAAGTTTGCCCGCCGCCGCTTCGGCCAGGTATTGCACAAACCGGTTGCTTAAAAAAATGAGCAACAAGACGGGCATGACGGCCAGCAGGGTGAGCGTCACTTCTTTAATGAGATAGCGGTCTATGATAGGCATCGCCGGCGGCTACAAATGAGGCTTTTTGAGGTAAACTAGTTTGAATTATGGCACAACCGGGAGAACACATGGAATTCAGCATCAAAATCGGCCCCGCCGAAAAACAACGCAGCGCCTGCCTGGTGGTAGGGGTCTTCGAGGGACGTCGTCTCACGCCCTCCGCCAAGGCCCTGGATCAAGTGAGCGGCGGTTTCCTTACCCAGGTACTGAAGCGCGGCGATCTGGAGGGGAAGATTGGACAGACCTTGGTGCTGCATCATGTCCCGGGTACGCTCTGCGAGCGCATCCTGTTGGTGGGCTGCGGCAAAGAGCGCGAGCTTGACGAAGCGCATTATCGCAAACTGCTCGACAAGGCGGGCAACGCCCTCAAGGCCACCGGCGCAGCGGAAGCCATCGCCTATCTCGCCGAGTTGGATATCAAGGCGCGCGACTTCCACTGGAAGATCCGCCAGGCTGTGGAAGTTGCCGATCATGCCCTCTATGAGTTTGATCGTCTCAAGAGCAAGAAAGAGAATACTCCCACCCATCTAAAGAAAATAATCTGGGGCCTGACCCAAGCCAACGCGCGCGCGCAGGCCGAGCAAGGTTTGCGAGAAGGTTTGGCCATCGCAACAAGCGTAAAACTGGCGCGGGACTTGGGCAACCTGCCCGCTAACATCTGCACGCCTTCGTACCTCGCGGAACAGGCGAAATCGCTGGGCAAGCGCCACAAAAAGCTCAAGGTCACGGTGCTTGAAAAAGCGGACATGGAGCGGCTCGGCATGGGCGCGCTGCTCGCCGTGGCGCGCGGCTCGCGCGAGCCCGCCAAGCTGATTACCCTGGAATACCAAGGCGCCGGCAAGGCTCATAAACCGGTTGCGCTGGTCGGCAAGGGCGTCACCTTCGACACGGGTGGCATCTCCATCAAGCCCGCCGACAAGATGGATGAGATGAAATATGACATGTCGGGCGCAGGCAGCGTACTCGCCGCACTGTCCGCCTGCGCCGAGCTGCAGTTGCCGATCAACGTGGTCGGCATTATTCCGGCCACCGAAAATATGCCGAGCGGCAATGCCATCAAACCCGGCGACATCGTGACCAGCCTCTCGGGTCAGACCATCGAGATCCTCAACACGGATGCCGAAGGCCGCCTGATTCTGTGCGACGCACTCACCTACAGCGAACACTACAAGCCGGAGGTGGTCATTGACATTGCCACGCTCACCGGCGCGTGCGTAATCGCCCTGGGCCGCCACGCCAGCGGCTTGTTGAGCAACCACCGGCCGCTCGCCGACGAATTGCAAAAGGCGAGTGATGACAGCGGCGACCGCGTGTGGGAATTACCCCTCTGGGAAGACTACCAGGATCAGCTCAAGAGCAATTTTGCCGACATGTCCAACGTCGGCGGCCGCGAGGCGGGCGCCATCACCGCCGCCTGTTTCCTGTGGCGCTTCACCAAAAAATTCCATTGGGCGCATTTGGATATCGCCGGCACCGCCTGGACGGGCGGTGACCGTAAAGGCTCCACGGGCCGGCCGGCGCCGCTGTTGATGCAATTTCTGCTCAATCGCATACCCAAAAAGGGAAGGATGTGACGTACACGGATGTACTAATGTCGCGGGAGGCAGGACGCCGGGAGCGACCCGCGTGACGCGGATTGATTTTTATATCCTTGAGGACAATCATCTTCTCTTCACCTGCCGTCTCGCCGAGAAGATTTATACACAAGGGCAGCGCTTGTACATCCATTGCAGTTCCGAACAGCAAGCGGCGAAACTCGATGACCTGTTGTGGAGCTTCAGGCAAGGCAGCTTTATCCCTCACGCTCTCTACAAGAGTGGGCAGCAAACAGATTTGCCGATACACATCGGTCATGATGCAGAGCCCGAGGCAGGGCTCGATGTCCTTATCAACCTCTGCCAGGAAGTCCCGGCTTTTTTCAGCCAGTTCCTTCGCATCGCGGAAATCGTTGAACCGGGTGAACCCCGCAGACAGGCTGCGCGCGAACGCTTTCGATTTTATCGGGACCGCGGTTACCCGCTAGAATCCCATACTATTTCAACATAGCCTCACATCATTACTCTGCGTCCTCCGTGGTGAAGTAGCGTATTTACCGCAGAGAACGCAGAGGGAAAATTTACTAAATGGATAAAACCTACAACCCCCAGTCCATCGAAAAGCAATGGTATGAGACGTGGGAAAAAAATAATCATTTCTCGCCACGCGGGACGGGAACGCCTTATTGCATCATGATCCCGCCGCCCAACGTCACCGGCAGTCTGCACATGGGCCACGCCTTTCAGGACACGCTGATGGATGCGCTCGTCCGCTATCACCGCATGAAGGGCGATAACACCCTGTGGCAGGTCGGCAGCGACCACGCCGGTATCGCGACCCAAATGGTGGTGGAGCGCCAGCTCGCCGCACAGGGCAAGACGCGGCACGATCTCGGGCGCGAGGCGTTCGTCAATGAAATCTGGAAATGGAAACAGGAATCGGGCGGCCACATCACCCGCCAGTTGCGGCGCATGGGCGCCTCGGTGGATTGGTCGCGCGAACGTTTCACATTGGACGAAGGTTTATCGAAGGCGGTAACGGAAGTATTCGTGCGGCTGTACGAAGAGGATCTGATCTACCGCGGCAAGCGCCTGGTCAACTGGGATCCGGTGCTGCACACCGCGGTGTCCGATCTGGAAGTGGTTTCCCAAGAAGAAGACGGTTTTCTCTGGCACATCCGTTATCCGCTCGCCGACGGCGGCGGACATTTGACCGTCGCCACCACGCGCCCGGAAACCATGCTGGGCGACGCGGCCGTCGCCGTGCATCCCGATGATGAACGTTACAAAATGCTGATCGGCAAGCAAGTGAAGCTGCCGCTCACCGGGCGCGAAATACCTATCATTGCCGACGACTACGTGGACCCTGCCTTCGGCTCCGGATGTGTGAAGATCACTCCCGCGCATGACTTTAACGACTACGAGGTGGGGGCGCGCCATGACCTGCCGTTAATTAATATTTTCACCCGCGATGCGCGTATCCTGTTGCCGGATTCAAAATATAACTTCCTGGATCGCTACGAGGCGCGCAAACAGGTTGTCGCGGATTTAGAGGCGCTTGACCTCATAGCAGAGATTAAACCCCATAAGCTTATGGTGCCGCGCGGCGATCGCACCCATGCGGTAATCGAGCCCTATCTCACCGATCAGTGGTATGTCAAAGTCGCACCGCTGGCCGAGCCGGCCATCAAGGCGGTTGAGGACGGGCGCATCCGTTTCGTGCCGGAGAACTGGAGCAAGACTTATTTCGAATGGATGCGCAACATTCAAGACTGGTGCATCTCGCGCCAAATCTGGTGGGGTCATCGCATCCCGGCGTGGTACGACGATACGGGTAACATTTACGTGGGCCGCAGCGAAGCCGAGGTACGGCAGAAGTACGCCTCACGCCTCGCGCCTCACGCCTCACTCCGGCAGGACGAGGACGTGCTCGACACCTGGTTTTCCTCCGCACTGTGGCCATTCTCCACCTTAGGCTGGCCGGATGAGGCGCCGGTCGCTCCCGGCGTCGTGCCTCCCGCGACATTAGTAGGACCCTTCGCTGGCGCTCTTCCCTATACGTCAGAACTAAAAACCTTTTACCCCACCAGCGTGCTGGTCACCGGCTTCGACATCATCTTCTTCTGGGTCGCGCGCATGATTATGATGGGCCTCAAGTTCACCGGCGAGGTTCCTTTTCGCGAGGTGTACATCACCGGTTTGGTGCGCGATGCCGAAGGGCAGAAGATGTCGAAATCCAAGGGCAATGTACTCGACCCCATTGATCTCATTGATGGTATCGGGTTGGAGGAATTGGTCGCCAAACGCACCACCGGTTTGATGCAACCGGAGATGGCGCGGAAAATCGAGAAGGCCACACGCAAACATTTTCCGGAGGGCATACCCGCTTACGGCACCGATGCGCTGCGCTTCACCCTGGCCTCGCTCGCCACGCAGGGGCGCGACATTAAATTCGACACTGGCCGCATCGAGGGCTATCGCAACTTCTGCAATAAATTATGGAACGCGGCGCGCTATGTGCTGATGAACACCGAGGGGCAAGACTGCGACGCACAGGGACGTGCCAGTGTCGCGGGAGGCAGGATGCCGGGAGCGACTGGTCAAGACGGTGGCGAGGCAACACTAAGCCTTGCCGACCGCTGGATTATTTCGCGGCTGCAACTCGCCGAGCAACAGGTCACCGAGGCCATCGCCGGTTACCGCTTTGACCTCGCCTCCCAGGCCATCTATGAATTCACCTGGAATGAATACTGCGATTGGTATCTGGAACTTTCCAAGACGATACTGACATCCGAACAGAGCAGTGCGTCCAGCCTGCGCGGCACGCGCCGCACCTTGGCGCGCGTGCTGGAAACATTATTGCGGCTCGCCCACCCGATCATGCCGCTTATCACCGAAGAAATCTGGCAGCGTGTGGCTCCGCTTGCGGGCAAACAAGGTTCAACCATTATGTTGCAGCCCTACCCTGTTCCGCAGCCGGACAAGATAGACGAGGCCGCCGTCACCGAAATGAATTGGGTGATGAGTTTCATCCTCGGTGTACGCAGCATCCGCAGCGGCATGAATATCGCGCCCGCCAAACCGCTGCCCGTCTTGCTGCAAAACGGTTCAGAACAGGATCGCGCGTGGCTAGACAGCAATCGTTCGTATCTTATAAATCTGGCACGCCTGGAGAGCATCACCTGGCTGGAAGCCGGTCAGCCCGCCCCTGAATCGGCGACCGCCTTGGTCGGCGCCATGAAGGTACTCATTCCCCTCGCGGGCCTGATAGACAAACAGGCCGAACTCGCGCGACTTACCAAGGAGATCGAGAAAATCCGCAAGGACCTGGACCGCAGTGAGACCAAACTTGCCAACTCAGACTACGTGAATCGCGCCCCTGCCGCAGTGGTCGCGGAGGAACAGCAGCGAGTGGCCGGCTTCCATGCCGCGCTTGAAAAGCTCATCGAGCAGCAGGCGCGGATGCAGCAGTTGGGTTAATGCTCGCGCGTGGCCCGGAACTGTATGTCCGGCCAGCGCTCCCGGGTCAATTCCAGATTGATCCGGGTGGGGGCGATGTAGGCCAAATCGCCCGCGTTGTCGAGCGCCAGATGATCGGCCAGTTTGAGGCGAAATTCCTCCAGCTTTTTCGCGTTGTCGCTGCTCACCCAGCGCGCGGTCACCACCGGCACACTCTCGAAGCTGCACTCGACGCCATATTCGTGTTGCAGGCGGTAGGTCACCACATCAAATTGCAGCGTCCCGACCGCACCCAGGATCAGGTCATTGCTGCTCAGCGGCTTAAACAATTGTGTCGCGCCCTCTTCGCAAAGCTGATCCAGACCTTTCTGCAGCGCCTTCATGCGCAGCGGATCGCGCAGCCGCGCACGGCGAAACAGCTCCGGCGCGAAGTGCGGGATGCCGGTGAATTTCAGATCCTCGCCTTGAGTAAAGGTGTCGCCGATCTGGATGGTGCCGTGGTTGTGCAAGCCGATAATATCGCCGGGGTACGCCTCATCAATGTGTTCCCGCTCGCCGGCCATGAAGGTGATGGCGTTGGAGATCTGCACCTCGCGCTTGAGCCGCACTTGATGCAGCTTCATGCCCTTGGTATAGCTCCCCGAACACACGCGCATGAAGGCGATACGATCACGATGCGCGGGGTCCATGTTGGCTTGAATCTTAAACACAAAGCCGGTGAATTTATCTTCCTCGGGCGACACCGTGCGGGTCGTGGTCGCGCGGGGCAGCGGCGACGGTGCGTATTCCACAAAGGCTTCCAGCAATTCCCGCACGCCGAAATTATTCATCGCCGAGCCGAAAAACACCGGCGTCAACTCGCCTGCGCGAAACGCCTCGAAGTCAAAGGCATGGCTCGCGCCTTTCACCAACTCGATTTCCTCACGCAGCTCGCCGGCCTGTGTGCCAAACAGTTCATCAAGCCTGGGATTGTTCAACCCCTGTACTGTCTCACCCTGTTGAATCTTACCCCCGTGACTGGGGCTGTATAAATGCACGCTGTCGTTATGCAAGTGAAAAATGCCCTTAAAGCCCTTGCCCATGCCAATCGGCCAGGTGACCGGCGCGCAGCGTATCTTCAAAACCGTTTCAATTTCATCGAGCAACTCGATGGGCGGACGGCCCTCACGATCGAGCTTATTGATAAAGCTGATGATGGGCGTATCGCGCAACCGGCACACCTCCAGCAGCTTGATAGTGCGCTCCTCCACGCCCTTGGCGGAATCAATCACCATGAGCGCGGAGTCCACGGCGGTGAGGGTGCGGTAGGTGTCTTCGGAAAAATCCTCGTGGCCGGGAGTGTCGAGCAGATTGATAATCTTGTCGCGGTAGGGAAACTGCATCACCGACGAGGTCACCGAAATGCCACGCTGCTTCTCCAGCTCCATCCAGTCGGATGTTACATGGCGCGCAGCCTTACGCCCCTTCACCGTGCCGGCAAGCTGGATCGCGCCCCCGAACAGCAACAGCTTCTCGGTGAGCGTGGTCTTACCGGCATCGGGGTGTGAGATAATGGCGAAGGTGCGGCGGCGCGCCGCTTCATGGACAATTGCGGACATACTGGACGGTACTACTTGGTAAAACGATTAATTATACCGTACTAAAGTCCCATCACCAAATCAGGGCGCCCTTCAGAGCATGAGACTCCGCGCCAGGATGATAGCGTCTTCTTTGCCGTTGGGCGCAGGGTAGTAACCCATACGTAAGCCCACCTCATTGAACCCCATGCTCCGATAAAGCCCGATTGCGGCCAGGTTCGACGCGCGCACCTCCAGCAATGCCATGTCGGAGTTGTGTTGCTGCGCCAAATCCAGCATGTGATCGAGCAGGCGGCGGCCGAGACCCTGGCGGCGGAATTCGGGGCTCACGCAAATGTTGAGCAGGTGCGCCTCGCCTCCGCCGACCGACATCACGGCATAGCCCACAATCGCTTCACCGTTGGTACAGACCCAGCAGCAATACCCTACCCGGAGGCAATCGAGGAAGACACCCTCGCTCCAAGGGTAATCGTAGGCACGATGCTCGATGGCCATGATCGCAGACAGGTCTGACGGGTCCATGGGCCGCAAACTGACGGCGGGCTGCTTCAGTACGGCGCTCATGTCACGTCTCGCCCTTGAACACACGGGATGCAAACCGCAGATCTTCCCACGCCTTGCGCTTTTCCTGCGGCGAGCGCAACAGATAGGCCGGATGATAGGTCACGGCGACGGGGATGTCGCTCCCCGGATAAACATGACGTTTGCCGCGCAAGGCGCCGATCTTGGTGTCGGTCTTGAGCAGGTTTTGCGCGGCGATGCGTCCAACGGCCAGAATGATCTTGGGCTTTATCAACGCTATTTGGCGTTTGAGATAGGGCTCACAGGCCGCCGCCTCCTCAGGTAAAGGTTCGCGGTTGCTTGGGGGCCGGCACTTGACGATGTTTGTGATGTAAACCTCTTCACGCGCAAGACCGATAGCCCTCAGCATGGCGTTCAGCAATTGTCCGGCGCGCCCCACAAACGGCTCGCCTTGACGGTCTTCGTCCGCGCCCGGAGCTTCGCCGATCACCAGCCACTCGGCCCGGCGGTTGCCTACGCCGGGCACGGCGTGGGTACGGGTCTTATGCAGTGCGCAGCGCGTGCAAGCGAGCACCGCTTGCTCCAATGTGGGCCAATCCATGCTCATAATGGTGGACTGTGCCGACTCGGCCGCGTCACAGGCCGGTTGAGCATGGCCTTGCAAAATCTTGGCCTCCGACGCACAGGGAAGAGCGCTGGCGAAGGGTTCTACTAGTGTCGCGGGTCGCTCCCGGCGTCCTGCCTCCCGCGACATTAGTTCTTCCCTGTACGTCAGAGGCAGGACGACGGGAGCGACCGAAGACGATTCGAGGGGTGATTCATCAGCGACCGCCGTACGCCCGCCCAAAACCTTGCGGCCGGAAGGCCGCACTGACTCTCCTTCTCCCGCCTGTGGGAGAAGGTGGCCCGCAGGGCCGGATGAGGGAGAGACCGTCTGATGCATGGTCGCAATTGGCGACAATGGGCGATCAGACGGTCTCTCCCAGAGATCTATGCCCATCGCCTGTAGATACTGCCTACGCCGAGTCTCAATGCTGTCCATGGGCTTAGCATAGCGCCTACTTACCCGTCACATCAAACTTGTCCCCGCTTAATAATAAGGAGGCGTTCGATCTTGCCGAAGTCATGCGTATCATGCACTCGAAGAGCGGGACGCATTTCGACCCACACCTGTTGAATATCTTTAACGGCATTGCAGAATCCTTATATGCCGAGATCGGCCACGCCGGAGAGGAAAGGCTGACTGGGCTATTAAATGGGCTGATCAGGCGCTACTTTTCGGGTCCCTCTCCTTACCTGCCATGACGTAAGGGCGTCCAAGATACGCCTCAAAAATGCGCAACCTACCAACTTGTACCGACACGCCCCCGCCTTAGCCCATTCTCGCTCTAAAAAATAATATATTGATATTCAATAAGTTATATAAATAATCTCGGAATACACTGAACTTGGCATAAATTATGCTGTCTTCTGATTACAGTGCCGTGCCGCCGGGCCCCCGCCCGACCGGGCACGGGATTGATGAAGTGTGGAATGTCTTTCCCCACTCAAGTAGAGTAATGCGGCGACAGTGTTACGCTAAGCGAGTGCAAGGTAGACATGTTGGGGGGTAGCCTAAAAAACTACCCCCATTTTTTTGCCGATCAGCGAGGGCTTCACATCTAAATGAAGACTGATCTCGCTCAACTTGGGCTTATTGCAGTTTAGTCGCGCTAATGCCTCCACTGCTCTGACAGGTCTCGCCCGCGGTGTATTTCAGGTTTAAGTTGCTCGCAACAAAGGCATCGTCCAGCAGCAGTATCTCCTTAGAAGACCAGGTACCACCAATCCCGCCTGTGCAGGAGAATAATCCTGAGGCCGAGATTCTCGAGCCGTTTTGCGTATAGGTACCTGCATAGCTGCAGGTACCGCCTCCTACGACGGCCTCCTGGATGTTCAGGCTATTATTATTGGTAGTGATCCCATACGCTGCGCTGTAGATGATCTGGCCATTATTAGCAGAGAGCGTACAACCGCTGTTGTTATTCGTAGCGCCGCCCAAATAAGCACCCACTGGATTAAGCGGAGCAAACGTAAAGCGCGTGAGCGTGAGAGTGCCGCTGATGCCGTTCACAGTAGATTGCAGCGTGGCGTTGTTGGCGTCGCTGAAGGTCAAGGTGGCCGTCCCTACTACCGTGCGCACCACTAGATCAGGATTAAAGGGGGTGCCGAGCGCGGGGCCGACAGTACGAATGAGATCGCCTGTGACTTTATTATTGATCAGGTTGCCGGCCAAGGTGAGAAACGTGCCCGCGCCGGCTTGATCGTAGGTGAACCAACTCGCAAACAGGGTGTTGCCCTGCTGGCCGATATTCACGCCTTGTCCCGACTGCGCAGAGTTCCACCACCAGTCTTGATAGTTGGTGGCTGCCCACAGGGGACTGGCTGTTAAAACCAACAAACCAGCCAGAATAAGACTGCGTGGTTTTGGCATGGAACCCTCCCTTGAGAATTGGTGGGCCGTGTAGGGGTCGAACCTACGACCTACTGATTAAGAGTCAGCTGCTCTACCAACTGAGCTAACGGCCCAAATATATTTAGCGCGCACCGCGCCTCGGCCCGCCCCCTGCACCCTTTGCTTCGCTCTTCCCTCCGGGAGAAGGGGTGGGGATGAGGGCGAAACGCCCTTATCTGTAAACTGGGGTGAGCGATGGGGATCGAACCCACGACAACCGGAATCACAATCCGGGGCTCTACCAACTGAGCTACGCCCACCATCAAACCGGCTAAAACGAACATTATACCGGGACTCAAAGCGGGAGTCTCTAGTTTCAACGTGGCGCGCCCGGCAGGACTCGAACCTGCTACCCCCGGCTTAGAAGGCCGGTGCTCTATCCGGATGAGCTACGGGCGCCAATCATACAAAGCGCGCGAGCGCCTCGGCTCGCCCTCTTCTCCCTCCGGGAGAAGGGATGGGGATGAGGGATGGTCGGGGTAGAGGGATTCGAACCCCCGACACCCTGCTCCCAAAGCAGGTGCGCTACCAGGCTGCGCTATACCCCGAGTATTGTTCTGTTCAGACCCTTACCTAGTCGGCCATTAGAAACCGCCGCTGGTGTGGAGGGTTAATTGGCAATTTTAACAGAACCTCGCACGGCCCGTCGTGGATAATTCTGTTTTGAGTCTTGGTGAAATGACCAAGGCATGCGATGATTAGCCCCACAAATCCATCATAATCAATACCTCCCATGAGCGCCCAGATCATTGACGGCAAGGCCATTGCCGCGGGGATACGTCTTAAACTTAAACAGCGCGTCAGCGAGCGGGGCCGCATGGGGCAGCGCAGCCCGGGGCTGGCGGTCATCTTGGTTGGCGACAACCCTGCCTCCGAGGTCTATGTGGCAAGCAAGCGCAAGGCCTGCGCGGAGGTCGGAATCGTCTCGCTTGCCCACGACCTTCCCGCTAACTTCACCCAAGAACGTCTGCTCGCGCTGATTGATGACCTTAATCGCAACGCCGCCGTGGACGGCATCCTGGTGCAGCTCCCCCTGCCCGCGCACATTGACACCGAGACGGTGATCGAGCGGATTTTGCCCGACAAAGATGTGGACGGGTTTCATCCTTACAACATCGGGCGGCTAGCGCTGCGGCTGCCTTTATTACGGCCCTGCACACCGTACGGCGTGATGATGCTGCTGGAAAACACCGGACTGGCTATCCAGGGCAAACATGCTGTCGTGGTCGGCGCTTCGAATATTGTCGGACGTCCTATGGCGTTAGAGCTTTTGCTCGCCGGTTGCACCGTCACAGTGTGTCACCGCTTTACCATGGACCTTGCGGCGCAGGTCGCGCGTGCCGACATCGTGGTCTCCGCGGTTGGTAAACCGGGACTCATCAAGGGCGCCTGGATTAAACCAGGGAGTATCGTAATAGATGTCGGCATGAGCCGTTTGGAAAGTGGAGCATTGACCGGCGATGTGGAATTCGACGAAGCCAAACAACGCGCCGCCTGGATCACGCCCGTGCCGGGCGGTGTAGGGCCGATGACCGTGGCGACGCTGTTGCAGAACACCCTTTATGCCGCGGAGCAATTTCATACTAATTAGCAGGCCGGCTCAAGCCGTTAGGCGGAGCCGACGTACCAGTGTTAGTCGGATCCGCTACGCTTGATCCGACCTGCATGCCGCTTCCATAGTTGCCAGATGACCGCCAAACACCGCGTTGAAATCGAATACTGCACGCAGTGCCGCTGGCTGTTGCGCGCCGCCTGGCTGGCGCAAGAACTCCTCACCACCTTCGAGCAGGAATTGGGCGAAGTCGCGTTGATTCCAGGCACAGGCGGCATCTTTGAAGTCCGCGTAAACGGCGAGACACTGTTTTCGCGCAAACAACAGAACCGCTTTCCCGAAGCGAAAGAAATCAAACAACTGCTGCGCGATACAATCGCCCCTGATAAAGACCTCGGTCATAGCGATCGTTAATAGATGGTCACCCCTTGAATTTTCCTTCAGCCTTGCTAAAGCAACCTCAATAACGGCCCCTCTCTCCACAGATAAAACAGGGTGAGCCCACGACTCCTCTTAATTCCGTGGTGGCCAATTTAAAGCCGTGTGGAGCTGGAGTAATTTTCTCGAATCGACTTCAGCACTTTCTGCAATTTTTGGAAATTGGATTCCGTGCCGGCCTTATCCTTGGCGTCACCGCTGGCATCCAGGCGTTCCGCCAAAGTCGCTACGAACTGACTGTTGGTTTTAACTTTTGCCAGCTTGTCGGCAGGTAAGGCGCCGGAACGGGCCGGTAACGCCGCTACGAGATCACGGATGGCGAAGGCGTGATGGTGTACTTCATCCAGCTTGCCGGTTTCGATAACCCTGGCTAACTCCTCGGTCCGTTTATCTATTGACTGCCAAATAGCCTCAGCGGTGGTTGGAATCTCCACTTTGGCCTCTGTTTTTTCTACCGCTTGCGCGGACGGATTAAACAACGTGCTGCCGGCCAACATCGCGCCGAGTAGAACGGTCTGGGGTTTAACAATGTTCATCAATATCATCTTCATGCTACGGTCTCCTCTGGGTTAAGTTGTGGATTCAATTGCTGTGGGGTTTTAACTTGCTGCGCGGTAAGCCTGGCCTCACGACGCTCACGCCATTGCTCGATGCGGTTATAGACGGTAGGCACCACAACCATATTCAATAAGGTGGCCGTCACCAGCCCGCCCAGCACCACCTGCGCCAGGGGACGCTCGAGTTCTTTGCCGACCGGCGAACCCCACAGCAAGGGGATGAGGCCCAGTGCGGCGGTGGCCGCCGTCATCAGCACCGGCACCAGACGATCCAGGGTGCCCTGCACCACCACCTCGTGTAGCGGCTTGCCCTCTTCACGCAACTGGTTGTAGTGGCTGACTAGGATGATGCCGTTACGGGTGGCGATGCCAAATAAGGTGATGAAGCCGATGATCGCGGCCACGCTCATGTCGGCGCCCGCCAGATACAGGGCCACGATGCCGCCGATCATCGCGAGCGGCAGGTTGAACATCACCAACAGCGCCTCGCGGAAGGTGCCGAAGGCTTTGTAAAGAAGCAGCAAGGCGCCGAAGATGGCCAGGATGCCGAAGCTGAGCAGGATGCGATTGGCCGCTTGCTGAGATTCGAATTGTCCGCCGTATTCGATGTAGTAGCCGGGCGGCAATTTGATTTCCTTGTTGATCGCCGCTTGGGTGTCGGCGATGACGCTGCCGAGATCGCGGCCCTGCACGTTGAAGCCCACGACCAGGAGGCGCTGGACGCTCTCGCGGCTGATGGCGTAAGGCTCATCCTGCACGTTCACATCGGCGACCTGGCGCAAGGGAATCTTACCGTTGCCCTCGGCCAGGGCAGGCGCGTCAACCAGTATGTTGCGGATGTCCTCCACGCTGTTACGCTGCGAACTCTGCAAGCGCACGTTGAGGTCGAAGGTGCGGCGCCCTTCCAGAATGCTGGAGACGTTTTCGCCGTTCAGGAACAACTGGATGTCCTGCGCCACATTCCCTACGTTGATGCCGTAGCGGGCGGCCTTTTCGCGATCGATCTTGATGCTCACCTGGGGCACGTTGATCTGCTGCTCGACGTTAACGTCCACCGCGCCCGGCACGTTCTCGAGAATGCCGCGCACCTGTTGGCCGAGTTGGTACAACTGCGAAAGCTGCTCCCCGAAGATCTTGATGGCCACCTGCGCGCGCACCCCGGATTCCACCTCGTCGAAACGGTGTGCGATAAACTGGCCGATGTTGAACACCGCGCCCGGTATATCGCCAAGATCCTTGCGGATATTTTCCAGCAGAACGTCCGCGGGCATGCTGGAATTCTTTTCAAAATCCAGCCGC
This sequence comes from Gammaproteobacteria bacterium, assembly GCA_016195665.1. Lineage (NCBI taxonomy): Bacteria > Pseudomonadati > Pseudomonadota > Gammaproteobacteria > Gammaproteobacteria bacterium. The sequence goes on from JACPZD010000011.1 coordinate 59,019, forward strand.
ACGTCGAATTCGCTGAAATTGGGCGGCTGGGCGTCTTCGTCCAGCTCACTGCGGCCTGCGCGCTGCGATATGGACACAGCCTGCGGATACTTGAGCACACCTTCGCGCACCAGCTTGCCGAGCCGCATGGACTCCTCTAAGGAGGTTCCGGGCAACGTCACCATGGCGATAATAAAGTTGCCTTCCTGAAACTCCGGCAAAAACGAACGGCCGAAGAAGGGTAATAAGGACAGCGCGAACGCGAGCGCCAGTATGGACATCCCGATTACCCACCAGAACCGGCGCAACGCCACGTTCAGCACGCGCTCGAACTGGCGCTTCAGTCCCATCACGAAACGCGTTTCCTTTTCGTGTCCGTCACCGCCGCCGTGGCCCGCAGCATCTGCGGCGAGCTCCTGGCGATCCAGGGCGCGCAGCTTCACGCCCCGATCCAAGCGTTTCTCGTCCTTGCGCACCAAAAGGAAGTAGCACAGCGCCGGCACCGTGGTCACCGCCACGCCCAGCGATACGGTCACCGAGGCGATATAGGCGATGCCCAACGGACTGAAGATGCGCCCCGCCAGATCCTCCAGGAAGAAGATCGGCAGGAAGATCAGGATGATGATGAGCGTGGCATACACGACCGAATTGAGAATTTCCTGCACCGCGTCGAACACCACCTCCATCGTTGGCAACGGACGCTCGGCGTTGCGGTTCAGGCGTAGCCGGCGCACCACGTTCTCCACAGTGATGATGCCGTTGTCCACCACCTCGCCGATGGCGATGGCGAGTCCTCCGAGTGTCATGGCGTTGATGCCGATGCCGAAGGCGTACATCACCAGGATGCCACCCACAAAGGATGCCGGCATGGACAAAAAGGTGATGAAAGAGGCGCGCCAGTTCGCCAGGAATATGAACAACACGGCGATGACGATCAGCGCGCCTTCCAGGAGCGCAACATTCAGGTTGTGCACCGCCGCCTCTATGAAATTTGCCTGGCGGAAGACTTCCGTTTCCATTTCAACGCCGGGTGGTAGCTTCTCTTTGATGTCGGCGAGCGCCTTTTCCACTTTCGCGGTGGTGGTGACGGTATCGGCCCCGTAGGCCTTGGACACCGTGCCGATCACCGCGTCTTTCAAGCCATAGGCGCCATCGCCGCGCTTGATCTCGCCGCCGAAGGCCACCTCGGCCACGTTGCCGACGGTGATGGGTATCTGGTTGCGGATGGTGATCAGCGTGTTTTTGATATCCTCGAGTGAGGTGACCCGCCCTATGCCGCTGACGATGAATTCCTGCCCGGGTTGCTGCAGGAAGGCGCCCGGCACATTGACATTAGAGTTCCGCAGAGCCTCGCGCACTTGCTCGACGCTAATCTGGTAGGCCAGCATGCGCTGCGGATCCAAACGAACTTGGTACTGCTTGACCTCGCCGCCGATGGAAACGACCGAGGCGATGCCGCCCAATGACAAAATACGCGGCCGGATATCCCAATCGGAGAGCGTGCGCAATTCCTCGGGTGACAGACTATTGCTGGTGAGGGCGTACTTCACCAGCCAGCCCACGGCCGAGGTGACCGGCAACATGACAGGCTCGCTGCCCGGAGGCAGACGGCCAAGCACATTCCGGATACGCTCATTGACGAGTTGCCGGTCGAGGTAAACGTCGGTGCCTGCATCAAAGACGACGACAATGGTGGACAAACCGACGGAGGTCTTGGAGCGAACGGCGGTCACACCGGGCGTGCCGTTGATGGCGCTCTCCAGTGGATAGGTGATGAGCGACTCCACGTCCTGCGGCGCCATGCCCGGCGCCTCGGTCTGCACCACCACCTGCGGCGGCGCGAATTCAGGAAAGACGTCCAAGGCCATGCGCTGCAAGGTCAATCCGCCGACGACGAACAAAACAAGGGTCATTGCCAGCACGATGAGTCGATTGTGCAGCGACCAGGCGATCAAGGTGTTAAACATGATTAGTGTTTCTCCAGCTTCGTTTGCTTATCCGCCTTCGGCTGCGTATCCGCCGTCGCGGGTTTCTCCTCTTTCGCCTGTTTACCGCCGCCGGTCAGCCAGAGCGTGTATACCTGGCGATTACCCTGTGTCACCACCTCGTCCCCAGGCACCAGGCCCTCGGTGATTTGGCTGTACTCGTCATTGCGGGCACCAACGGTCACCTCCACGCGCCGGTAGGTATTACCTTCGCCGACAAACACGAATCGTTCACCGTTGGCCTCGATGATGGCGCCGTTGGGCACCGCGAGCGCCGCGTCATTCCGCTCTAAAATTACGCTAGCGCGGGCGAACATATTAGGCTTGAGCACGTCTTTTTCATTAGTCAACTCTATCCATACATTGACGGTACGGCTCAGCGGATCGAGGTTGGGGTCTATCAGCGTGACCTTGCCGGCAAAGACCTGGTCGGGATAGCTCAGCACATGGACGCGAGCCTCCTGCCCCACCTTGACCTTGCCGAGGTCTTCTTCATACACCTTCGCCACGACAATAAGCTGCGAGCGGTCGCTGATATGAAAGAGTGTCGTGTTGGGCTCCACCGCCTGGCCGATATTCACATTGCGCGCATCAATGACACCGCTCATGGGGGCGGTGATGGTGACGCTGGGGGGCGGGTCGCCGCTTAGGCGTGACTCCACCTTGGCCAGGTTCTGTCCGGCCTTTACCGTATCGCCCAGATTGGCGTACAGCGCCTTCACCTGGCCGCTGATGCGCAGGTCCACATCGGCTTGGCGATTCGGCAGTAGTTGCACCTGGCCGTTGATGTTCAGTTCCTTATGGATCTCCCGTACATCTGCCGGGGCTGATTGCAAGGCAATAGCCTGCTTTTGCTGATCTGTCAGTTGCACCGGACCGCGCGCGCCGCCACCGACCTCGATTTGCTCACCATGTGCGAAGGCCTGGGGCAGCGTGAACAGCATGCACAACAATAGGAAAATCAGTCTTCTGATAAAACCGGGAAATGCCGTGTGCCTACGATTTGCGGGTGTGTACATATTCAATGCTTTAATTCCTTTCATAGGGCTAAGGGGTCAGTTGGCCAGGCGCCGGCTGAGCTGGCGCTGTGGCGGGCTGTTGGCCCTGCGTTACGCCTGTCTGCTGGTCAGGCGTAATAGAGGGGCCTAGCGTCGTATCTCCGAGAGAACCGCCGACCCCGTAACGCAAGCTCACCAGCACTTGCAGGTATTGATCGAGGGTGTTGAGATAGGCAACGTGCGCATCGGTATGCTGGCGCTGCGCCTGGACGACAGAAAAGATAGGGATTTGACCTAAACCATAGGCCTGTTGCGAAAGGCTGACGTTACGGTCGGCGACCGGCAAGATGCCGTGTTCATACTCCTGCAAGGCCGCCTTCAGACGTTCGCTTTCGCCGTAGGCGCTGGCCACTGCGTTGCTGATACTAAGCGTCAACGCCTCCATGCGCGCCGTAGCCTGCGTGCCGGCGGCAATCGCCTCGGCAATGCGGCCCTGGTTTTGATTGCGCCAAGGCAGCGGGATGGACAGAGTGACGCCCAAGGCGCGCTCGGTGTCTTGTGACGGCGCACCGGTGATGGATAGACGGCTTTGCTCTACACCCACGCCGACTGTCCAGTCCTCCCAGCGCTGTGCGCGGGCCAACTCTTTATCCGCACGGGCGCGCTCCAGGCTCAACGACTCGATGCGCAAGTCGGGACGCAAGCTGAGTGCCTGTTGTTGCAGCTCCGCCAAGCCCGGCAAGGGCTGCGCTCTGGCCAATGAATCGTCCAGCTCCAAGGGCTGTGCCGCGGATCTGCCGAGCAACTGATTCAAGAGAGCCAGTTGTGTCGCCTGCTGGCTTTGCAGCAGGGTGCGTTCCTGTTGCAAGCGTGCAAGCTCTATGCGAGCGGTGGACACGTCAAGCTCGGACACTTCGGCTGCCTTGAGGCGGTTGCGTGTCAACTTAACGAGCTTTTTGTCCACGCCGATTAAGCTCTCCCGTTCCTGAATTTGCTTATCCAGTACCACTAGGCGGTAAAAGGTTGCCGCTACCTCGCCGGCCAGCTTGCGCTCGGCCACCTTGATCTCGGCTGAGGCCAGATCCACATCGACCTGCGCCACATCTTTCTGGCGAGCAATGCGTCCCGCCACGGGGAACTGCTGACTGAAGCCCACGCTGATGGAATACTCGCCATTATTATTGAAAAGAAAGCCGCTGCGCGCCGCCAGCTCCAAGCGCGGATTCGCTGGCAGGCCGGCTTGCAACAGACGGGCGCGGGCCGTATCCACGACATAGCGGGCCGCTTGTAAATCTTTATTGTTCCGCATGGCAATCTTGATGACTTCATCAAGCGCCAGCCCGGCAGCATCAGCTGCAGGACTGACACTGCCTAGCAATACGGTGCCGGCAAGGATAACGACCAGGGGCCACGCGGCCCGGCTGAAACAAGGTAATGACATGGAGCGTATTCCCAATAATAAAGGCACAGCACGAAACAGCAGACGAGCCGGAAATACAGGTTGAGGAGGAAACGAAGGAGCTTGGGAGCACCCCAACACAGTACTACCCGGCCCGGACAAGGCAGGGTAGATTAACGCGGGGGGGCGTTAGGCCAGAGGGAGTTGGCGATTAAGGCGTGGTTAGATTTGCCGGGCGGATCAGTGCCGAAATACCGGACGACAGTAGGTGCAAAGAGAACAGCACAGACAACGGCAATATACGGCAGCAAAATATAGGCGAGACTGTGCAGCAGCATCTGGGAATTAGTTGCTTGAGAAGCAGACGGCAGATTTTGCAGTACCCTACAACAAGCCTCTTCTTGCTGCCCGCCATTCCTAGAGTGGTCATCCAAGCCCAAAGGCGTGGCAGACCCCGAATGATGCGTCGGCGTCTCACCAAATTCAATGGCACTTACCGAGCACACCACCAGGGAAAACAACCAGCTTGCTAAAGCTACCCACGCGATGCCACGTAAACTGACACCCCCGAACCGCCGGGGGGCAGAGTATTGCTCCATCACTTGGTACGGGACGGCTGAACTCACTCGTTAATCATCTCGTTTAGTAATATCGAAATTGGCAATTGTAGGTAGCCACTCAAATGTGACCCAAAAAGTCTGCCGTAGTTCCTTTGCAAAGTCAACTATATCAAAATCGGCCATCTGTATTAGTCAAGGTAATTTGACAGTAGCGTCCGGATGTTAGTGGAGTAAATTCAACTGGTTGGGCGAATCGCTCTCGTTGCCATTCAGCGATTCGGATGTGTACGTTTAACTAGACGACTCAATGAAGGAAAGAATGCTGGAGTAGTGGCCGCATAACTTGCATATTGTTCGCCAAACGCCGCCCGCATCTCATTCTCCTCACGCCGCGCCAGCCGCAGATACATCCAGGTGAGTACCGGAAACATCAACACGGTTAAGAGGGTCGGCCATTGCAGCAGAAAACCAAACATGATTAAAACAAACCCGGCGTATTGAGGGTGGCGTATGTACGCATAAGGGCCGCTGGTGGCCAAGGTGCGACTCTTTTGCGCTGCGTAGAGCACCTTCCAGGCATTGGCCAATACGATGAAGCCGGCGACGATGAACAGGGTGCTGAACAAATGAAAGGGTCCAAAATGGGGGTTGGCGCGCCAGCCGAACAGCGTCTCCAGCAAGTGGCCGGCGTCATGAGAAAGGAAATCCACACCCGGATAGCGGCTGGCAAACCAGCCGGATAGAAGGTAAATGGTGAGCGGGAAACCGTACATTTCCGTAAACAGAGCGACGATGAATGCCGAAAAGGCACCAAACGAACGCCAGTCGCGCGGGCTCTTCGGCCGCGTGAAGCTGAAGGCGAAAATAATAAACACCAAGGAGTTGATAATGACCAGACTCCACAAACCGTAAGCAGGCGCCTCGCTCATTTTATATCTCCCTTGGCTTTATGTTGATGGTTACCGCCCTCACCATGCCCGCCGTGAAACAGATGCAACAATAGGCAGGCCAGCAGTAGCAGAAACGGCAAAATGCCAAATAGATGCGCCCGGTGTTCGGTGAAAAGAAAAAAACCAGCAATAGCAAGAAAGGCCAGGAGCACCAGGTTGGATTTGGACAGCAGCCGTTTGTTATGGTCAATCTGATGCTCAGTAGTAGTCATACGATAACCCTCCTAAATATCTTCACTTGGAATAGCGCTGGCGCTCCCTCCGCTATGACTGATTAACATGAGTATCTGAATCTTTCATGGCTGAGAGTTTGGTAAGCTTCTCTCTAAAAGAAGCCTCATCCAACCCTCCCGAGTATTCGAGTTTGCCGTTGATCACAATCCCGGGAGAGGACATGACATGATATTTTTCCAGTATCTCCGGATGCTCGACGATGTTGATGTTCTCGATAACCATGTCTGGAAAATCGGCCTTCACCTTCTCAATAACGCGTTTGGCCTTGGCGCACTGCACACAATCGGGTACAGTTAAAAATAAAATATTAATCATCCAATTCTCCTTTAAGCCGGTATCCGAGGGCTTCCAGCGCCCTGTTCATATCGGAAATCGTTACTTGATAGCTGTCATATTCCACGTCCGCGATTTTTGTATCGAAATCCACCCGCGCTGAAATGACACCTGGGATATTTTTCAGAATCATTCCGGTGGAGACGGCGCACGAGCCACAGTGCATGCCCTCGACAATAAGTTTTTTCCTGATAATGGATTCCATGATTTTCCTCGCATCACATCGGTTCAATGCCAAGGGGGACTAAGCTCAGCCCCCAGAGCATGAAGATGGCAAGAACAATTACCACCTCTTTGGTAAATCGCCTGCCGCTCTTCCACCAATACCAAAACAGCACGCCGAGCGTGAGTAAAAAATTGGCCCAGAAGCCCCACTCTGCAAAGGGCGCCTTTTGCCCGATCTGTTCAATGGGAATATCCGCCTCGGCGATCCTTGCACCGCCGATGCTTTCCGCCGCCATGTTCAGGCCTTCGTGGAAAAAACCGCCCTCATACCAGAGATGACCGGACACGCCGTTCAGCGTGATGAACGAAGCCAGGGCCACCAGCGACCAGCCGATAAATTTATCCACCGTTACTTTTCGTTTCAGCAAACCCGGCAGGGCGTTGACGCCCAGGATGCCCAGCACCGAGAGAAAGATCAGCGGCATGGCGCGGCCTATGCCGTTCATGCCCATCAACCAGAAACCTTCCCACATATCCCCGGCGCCGGCGATGTAAATCAGCAATATGTAGGTGATGGGATTGGGGCAAACGACACCGGCGTTACCCAGAAACAGGCCGAGGAAAAAGACTTTACTTACAGATAGCGGACTGTTCCTCGATGAACTTCGGGATTTTTTCCACTTCATTCAATACATGTTGCTCAACCATGTTGTGGCTCCCGGTGGGTACGCCGATAAAACACACGGACAACAAATCCCGCGCGCTGAGCCTCCCCTTTTCCCATAGGGGAGATAGGGGGGCTTTCCCTCATCAACCCATCAGTTACTGGGCTTAATACTCACGATGCGATAACCGCCGTCGGCCTTTTCCAGATCAAAGTCCACCTTCATACCGGGCTGGATACCCTCCAACATGGCGGCATCCTTAACCGGAAAGCCCATGGTCATAGCCGGCCAGTTCAGGCTCTCGATGGGCCCGTGCGAGAGATTGACCTTGCCTGTTTTAGCGTCTATCCCGTTCACGGTACCCTGTCCGCGATGGATCTTTTTATCATGCATCTGATCGCCCATGCCGGACATCTTCTGATCCTTCATTTCACCCATGGGCTGATCCTTCATGCCGTGCATACCATCCATGTCGGCATATAATGGCGTGGTCGAGACACCGAGGAATACGGCTATTGCAATTGCACTGTACATTTTCTTCATGTTGCCTCCTTAGGCTAAGGTTGGTTATAAAGATATGAATCGTTTGGTTTCTGAAAAAATCACCTATTTACTTGTCCTGGATGCCTCAGAACCAGAATCGCAGCCCGGCAACCACAGCGAAGTCACTGGTCTCCCCGCCTTCACTGCGCGCCATGTCTGCGGTATCGCCCAGCTTGCGTGTCCAGGAAACTCCGATATACGGCGCGAACTCGCGTTTAATTTCGTAGCGCAGGCGCAGACCCAGCCCCACATCGTTGATGCCCCGTCCGACATCAAATTCCTCGACTCTCTGTGCGGCGGCATTAACCTCGAAACGCGGTTGCAGAATCAAACGTTGCGTGAAAAGCAGGTCGTAGGTTGCTGAGAAACGCGCCGAGACATCGCCGTCCTGGCTGACAAAAAGCGCCGGCGTCACCTCGAACCAGTACGGCGCCAATCCCTCAAAACCGATGACGGCAAAGCCGCGGTCACGATCTTGGCCGCTACCGTAGAGCCTGTCGTAACGTAATCCCGCCTGAAAATCCCAGAACGGCGCCACTAGGCGGCTGTAGAGGGCCTGCGCCTCCCATTTGCCGCCGCTAGTCCCTGAACGGCGATCTTTGCCTTCGGTCCTCAGCCAGAGCCTGTTGTAGTCGGTGCCCACCCAGCCTTGCGCGTCCCAGTTCAGTGTGTCCGGGCCGTCGCCATTCCGATACTCAAGCTGATCCACCAGCAGCAGGCCGAGTACCGGATTGTCCTCCACTGGCTCAGGCCAGCCCGGTTCCGCCGCCATGCCCGTGACAGAGGCCAGCAGTCCAACCAGCCCGATTGCGCAACCACGCATAGTCCTGCTCATCATGCCGTTTGATCTCATGAGTGTTCTCCCATGCCGCTCCGGGATACGGACACCACGCGGAACATGCCCATATCCATGTGGATAAGAAGATGGCAGTGAAACGCCCAGTTGCCCGGCGCGTCGGCGGTAATCAACAGGGATAATCGCTCACCCGGTTTTACGCTGATGGTGTGCTTGCGCGGCAGATAATCCCCGGCGCCGTTCTCCAGCTCCATCCACATCCCGTGCAGATGGATCGGATGGTCCATCATGGTATCGTTGACCAGCACCAGGCGCAGCCGTTCACCATACTGGAATGCAATCGGTTCCTTGGCCTCCGAATATTTCTTGCCGTCGAACGACCACATGTAGCGCTCCATATTGCCGGTGAGATGCAGCTCGATTTCACGCCCCGGCGCGCGCTTGTCGTACATCGGCTTCACGCTGCGCAAATCGGTGTACACCAGCACGCGCGTGCCGGTGTTTTCCAGGCCGCTGCCCGGTTCGTGCAGGCGGCTGCGCGGTGTCTCGGCGATCATCGAGTTGCCCGGGCCGTGAGTGTCGGGGCCGTGCTTGGTCACATTATTCATGCCTGACATGCCCTTGTCGTCCATCTTCATGCCCGGCATGTCGTGTTGCATGCTCGCAGCGCCCATGCCAGACATGTCCATGCCTTCCATGTTGCCCATGCCCATATCGGCCATGGTGCGCAGAGGCCGTGGCCGCCGTTCGGGAATCGGCGCTGTCAAGCCCTCGCGCGCCGTCAGCGTGCCGCGCGCATAGCCGCTGCGGTCCATCGTCTCGGCAAAAACGGTGTAGGCGCGATCCTCCCGGGGCTCTACGATGACGTCATAGGTTTCGGCCACCCCCGTGCGGAACTCGTCCACGGTAACCGGCTGCACGTTTTGGCCATCCACCTGCACCACGGTCATCTTGAGTCCCGGAATGCGTACATCGAAATACGTCATCGTGGCCGCATTGATAAAACGCAGCCGCACGCGCTCGCCGGGCCGGAACAGCCCGCTCCAGTTGGAGCCCGGCGCGAGGCCATTCATCAAATAGGTATAGGTGTAGCCGCTGACGTCCGCGAAATCGGTCGGCGACATGCGCATCTGCGCCCACATGAGACGCTCGGTCATCGTGGCATCCCAGCCCCTCTCCGATACATCGCGGAAAAAATCCCCCACCGTTTGTTGCTGGAAGTTGTAGTAATTGCTTTGCTTCTTCAGCTTGGCCAGCACCCGGAGAGGATCCTCGAAGGTCCAGTCGGAGAGCATCACCACATACTCCCGATCATAGGAAAACGGCTCCGGCTCGACCGGATCGATAATAATCGGTCCGTAATGACCCAATTGTTCTTGCAGGCCGCTATGACTGTGGTACCAATAGGTGCCGCTTTGCCTGACCGGGAATTGGTAAGTGAAGGTCTGCCCCGGCTTGATCCCGGCAAAGCTGACACCGGGCACACCATCCATTTCAGCCGGCAAAATGATCCCATGCCAGTGAACCGATGTGTCTTCATCAAGCTGATTGGCCACCCGCAGAATAGCGGTCTGCCCTTCCCGTAGACGTACCAAAGGTCCGGGGATCGAGCCGTTAATGGTGACCGCCTTCGCCTCCTGGTCTGCAATACGTATCGCCGTTCTCTGGATGCGTAGATCAATCGCTTGTCCAACCTCTCCAGCGGCCATAGCCTGGCGCAGCCCGGTGTACTCTGAGGCGTAGGCGGGTGCGAGGCGATCAAGGCCCGTCAACAGCCCCATCGCCGCCACACTTTTTAGAAAGTGGCGTCTTGTGAATAGTTCGGTCTTACTGTTCATTAAAATACCTCCGCTAAATGGTGTGCGCATGGCGGAGCTGGCCGCAAACTGTATGGTGCAGAGCGAATTTGGTGTTATCTGGTGGATAACTCAACGCCGCCCGTGGCGCGCACGAGGTTCTATAATGGTTATGCTACGGCATAACCTCACGGTTTTCAAAAAACCGCGAACGATTAGCTAGAGGCTTGAGGAGGTCTTACGTGGGGAGGGAATATAATCCCGGTGACCGGGATCGTCAGGGGGATATAAAACGTTGAAATTGAAGCAGTTGTTAATGAATAGTTAGACACCATCGCCGCGATGCAGGAAGCCCCGCAGATGCAGGAAGCCCCGCAGGTAGCATGGTTGTGACCTTTTTCGTGGTCGTGGCCGGAATCCTGATTTGCATCTACATCGGCGTGCGCCGCGTCGCCGTGGGCCGCGATATCCTGTGTCACTGCGTTGCAGTGGTGCTCATGCGTGGCGCCGAACGCCTCCGCCAGCGCAGACTGCACCGGGCCTATCGCAAGGACCAGCGCGAGCAACCAATTAACCGGGCGATGCCTATTCATGGGTTCAAGTATAGAGACTGAATTGTTCTTGTCAACGTCAGACAGCGATAATTCTATTCAGTTCGGCGCACCACTATATATGGCAACTGGCACGACCGCGTTTCTCCAAATACTGCTGATGATAGTCCTCGGCCATGTAAAATTCAGTCGCGGGGGTGATCTCGGTGACGATGGGATTTTTGTAACGGCCGCTCGCATCGAGTCTCCCCCTGGATGCATGCGCGGCGGCCTCTTGCTCCGGTGTATGAAAAAATATCGCGGAGCGGTATTGTGTCCCGACATCCGGCCCCTGCCGGTTCCGTGTGGTCGGGTTGTGATTGTCCCAGAACACTGCGAGCAACTCATCGTACGTCACCTGTTCGGGATCATACGTCACCTCCACCACTTCCGCGTGGCCGGTATTCCCTGAACACACATCCTGGTAAGTCGGGTTTACAAGTGTCCCGCCAAGATAGCCCACCCGGGTCGTCAGCACGCCCTTCACTTTACGAAAGGCGGCCTCAACACCCCAGAAACAACCTGCTCCAAACGTCGCTTTTTCCATAACGTTACCTCGCTGTTTCAGTGCCTATGACGATGATGTAGATCGGGAAGATGGCCATGTATGTGTGTGAGCGGTTCGTGGACATGCTTGTGAGCATGCGGTTCCGTACCCTCGCCACCTTCATGGCGATGCCGATGGTGTTCATCGTGATGATGTAGATGGGCATGCACTAGATACTCATGGATATGCCCATGCTTATGTTGCTCTGTAAGCACCAGATAGGTGGCGACTATCATCAATAGCAGGACAATAATGAAGATCACGCCGAGCGGTTCGTTCAACAGAATTATAGCCATCGCCGCACCAATGAAGGGCGCCGTGCTGAAATGCGCGCTGGTGCGGGCGCTGCCTAAATGACGTAAGGCGTATACAAACAACACTAAACTGACGCCATAGCTGAGCAATCCAAGCAGCATGGCGGAGAGCAAGACAAAAATTTCAGGCAGCTCTGCTCCGCTAACATAGGCGAGTATCAAGGAAACACTGCCCGCCGCCAAGCCTTTAATCATCGCAATGGTCATCGGATCGCCTGCGGAAATCCTGCGCGTCAGATTATTATCCACGCCCCACATAAAACACGCGCCCAGGACGGCAAGTAAACCCACATTAAAGCTCAGCGCAGCGCCCGGATTATAGAAAAGCATGAGCCCGGCCAACAGCATGATCAGCGTGGCAATCCAGATCCGGGCAGCAACCGCCTCCCGGAATACCCAAGCGGCGATAAGAACCGTCAGCACACCTTCCAGATTCAACATTAACGAAACGCTGGAAGCCGTGCTTATGGTTAATCCATACAATAAAAGAATCGGCCCCAGCACCCCTCCGGTTATTGTCGCTCCCGCAAGCCACAGATAATCGCGCCCATGCAGCGCCGCTTCTTTACTCCATACCGTCTTACGCTGCATCAAGCCGCCGGCGAATTTAATGACCAGCAATCCCAGACCGCTGCCCAGATATAACAAACCCGCCAGCAGCAGCGGCGGCATTTCTCCCAATAATACCTTGGCCAGCGGGGTACTCGCGCCAAACAACGCCGCCGCGACAAGGCAAAGAAAGCGTAGCGTTGGACATGAAGGTCAATCATGGCGGTTTCTAATTTCTAGTGAAAAACTAAGGAAATCTGACTTACAGAGGTTCACTAATATTATCCCTTTTCAGGAGGTGTTGCATGTTAGTGAGTTATAATCGTTTATCGGTTGCCGGGCGCGCGCTGGCCGGTGCGCCATAGCACCCATTCCGTTTCGCTCAAATTTGACAAGGATAAATGAACAACTTGCGGCAGATTTTGCACGTACGCATACACACCTATGAAGATACCAAAGAGAATTGAACCGCTGGTCGAGGAGGGTCTCGTCGATGCGGTCATCCGTCAGCTCATGAGCGGCAAAGAGGCCATGGTCTACGTGGTCCGCTGCGGGGAAGAGATCCGCTGCGCAAAGGTTTACAAAGAGGCCAACAAACGCAGCTTCCGCCAGGCCACTGATTACGCGGAAGGCCGCCAAGTGAAAAACAGCCGTCGCGCCCGCGCCATGGGAAAGAGCAGCCGGTATGGACGCAAGGCGCAGGAGGATGCGTGGCAAAGCGCCGAGGTGGACGCCTTGTACCATCTCGCCGCCGCCGGCGTGCGTGTCCCGCGGCCCTATGACTTCCTTGAGGGCGTGCTGCTGATGGAGTTGGTGACCGACGACAATGGCAACGCCGCCCCGAGACTGAACGATCTGGCGCTAACGGCAGGGCAGGCCCGCGAGTACCACCGCACACTGATTAGACAGGTCGTTCGCATGCTCTGCGCCGGGATCGTCCACGGCGATTTGTCCGAATATAACGTGCTCGTCGGCAGCGAAGGGCCCGTCATCATAGACTTGCCCCAAGCCGTAGACGCCGCGAGCAACAACAACGCCGCCAGTATGCTCGAGCGGGACGTCGCCCGCCTGGCTTCCTACTTCGGCCGTTTCGCCCCCGAGCTCCTGACCACCGACTATGGCAAGGAGATATGGTCACTCTACCAGAGCGGCAAGCTACACCCGGAGATCGAGCTGACCGGGCGCTTTGCGCGCAGCGAGAAACCGGCTGATGTGGGCAGTGTCATGCGGGAAGTGGACGACGCGCGCAAGGAAGAAGAGGTGCGCCAACGATACAGGCAGCAAATGGAGCAATAGGACGGCCTTTGATCCGCAGGGCTCGTTGTGTGTCCAATGTCGTATTGGCGCAGTAGAGGATATAAATGATTATGCCGCTTCGAAAGCCAAGCTCAGCGACTTAGCGATTGCACAGAGACGTTTATCCCGGGTCCAGAACCGCGCGGCGCCGGCCAGAGAAACTGCCGACAGGAGATGCGCATCGACATAACCGATGCCCCTACCCATCAAGCCATGCCTTCCGATAAAAAACAGCACCTCCTCATCGGTAGCGATAGGAACAGAGGGCAGATCCTGCAACAGTGATAAAACCGCTTCGCGGTTGCTCAGATTGCCACAGGCCAATTCGCCGACGATAAAGGGGTGCGCCAACACCTGGCCGGTGTTCAGCAATTCCACTAACGCCAACTCACCCGCGCGCAGGTGGTCAATCCAGACAGAACTATCAACCAGGATCACGCCGGATCGGTTTGGCGCCGAGGAACAGGTTCCAGCTGCGGCTCAGTGCCGCCCAACTGCGCCAAGCGCCGAGCACTCTCCCGCTCGATCAAGGCCTTAAGCCCCTCCCGGACCAACGCCGTCCTTTCCTTTAGCCCGCTTACCCGCTGCGCTTTAGCGAGAAGCTCGTCTTCAATGTTCAGTGTCGTTCTCATAGATATCACCTCAATAAAGAGTGAGATGCCTAAATTGGGCATCATTTGATGATTAATAGCATGATTATGTATCGCATGGCAATACGACCCGTCAATGTTTGCCACCATCAGAAAGCAAGCTACGCCCGGAGATCGAGCTGACCGGGCGCTTCGCGCGCAGCGAGAAACCGGCTGATGTGGGCAGCGTCATGCGGGAAGTTGACGACGCGCGCAAGCGATTGCGTCGCCATTTTTCGCGAAACCCGCATGGATCCATCCGATTTCGGGAGCGAAAAATGGGCGACGTGTATTGCCTCCGGCGGCCCGCGTTCGTCCTGCGTCCGCCACGGCGCTACACTTCGTTGCGCGACATGGCTCCCACAATGACTTGACGCCGTGCCGGGTGCCTCCTATTTTGTCTCCACCCGCGCTACCGCGCGGACTCCGACAAAACATCCGGCCCTACGGCTACGCGGGGGGCGTCGCACACCGCTCGTCCGCTATCGCTCCCTCGCTTC